>LOBW01000025.1 GCA_001516585.1 Thermocladium sp. ECH_B | reverse complement strand
ATAGGTGGATAGAGAAGCCCACTACTTAGCTGGTTGGGCTATGGGCACGGTCTCCTCACGTATCCCATCCTTGGTTATAGTCATTAAATCAACTCCATCGCCCGAAACAGCATCCCTATAACTGGCCTCCCTAACCGCGTTTATCGCTATCATCCTGGCATCATTAACGCTTATCCCCTGCTTGTAACTGGTCTCTATAATGCCTATCGCGGTCCTGGCGCCGGTGCCGAGGGCTGCGAAATCATCCTCTATTAATGCGCCAGCGGCATCCAGCACTATTAGGTGGGGGCCAGACTCATCCACTCCGCCCACCATGACCTCCACCAGGAACGGCATGTACCTGCTCTGGAACAAGACTTGGCTAAGCAACTTAGCCACGGCCCTAGTCGATGCCGGCTTCTTCGCCTCCATTTCATGCATAGTTATGTTAGCCCTAATTAATTTGGAAATCACCTGCATATCAGCCAAGACGCCTGAAGACACCATGCCTACCTTATCAGTGACCTTGAACAGCTTCTTGCCGGACTTACTTAGCAGGTAGAAGCCATAAGCTATTCTCTTCTCGGACGCCAGCACAACGCCATCGCTGGCCTTCACGCCCACCGATGTGCCGGTTATTATCTCGTACTCGCTCATGCATATACCGTTTAAGTAAATGTATTTAAATTTAGGGCCTCAATTCATTTTACATGTCGATGAACATTCCATCAGCAAGGGAATTGCTGAATACATTCATGGATAGATACAAGACGGCCGAGGCTCGATACAAGAGGCGAGGCATGGAAGCAATGCGCAATCTAGAGGCCGTGAGGATAAAGAAATCATCCGACTACGTCTCAACCAGGCTTCGAGACATCGCGCTCTCAATGCCGTTCCTCAAGGATCTACACCCATTCTATAGGGAACTACTTCTCCTGGAGATCAGGGAGGAGGATTATAGGCACTCCCTCTCAAAGATATTCAATGCCTCCCGGGCAGTTAAGTCAATACGGAGGGAGAGCTTGATGATGATTAAGGCAGCGGCCAATAGGGGGGACATAATTAGGGCGAGGAGAGCATATCTGGCTAGGATGATGGATCTAATCAATGACTTATCGAGAGACATGGAGCTGCTTAGGCTAGTGGCTCCCCGCATTAAATCAATGCCAAGCATAAATGCATCGCTTCCAACTATAGTGGTGGCCGGAATGCCGAACACGGGCAAGAGCAGCCTAGTTAACTGCATANCCACGGCTAAGCCCGAGATAGCTGATTACCCGTTCACAACTAAGAAAATAATCGTGGGCCACATCAAGTTATTCGGCGACTCCGCGGTGCAGGTGCTGGATACGCCGGGCCTCCTGGATAGGCCCCTCAGCGAGAGGAATAACATTGAGCTCCAAGCAATATTAGCCATGAGACACTTGGCGCATGTCATAATAATGGTCATGGACCCCACTCCCCATAGCGGAAACACCATTGATAATCAATTAAACCTACTCAACGAGGTTAGGACGGCATTTAAGGTGCCCCTAGTTGTTGCAATAAATAAGGTTGATATCGCGACGGAGGCCGAGGTGAAGGTNATTGAGTCCACAATACATGAACCAACTTATAGAGNGGCGGCGGCAAAGTGCCTAGGCACCAAGGAGTTAAGGGATGATTTAATTGAAAAATACATATTGCCCAAGCTCATTCCTTCACAATGATGACTCGTAATTTCTCAATGCCTCTATTCGAAGTTAGGGATTGACAGTGTAATACATTCTTTTCCTGCCTTTCCCACGATTCTCCACCTTAATTAGCTCAATCATGCCTATCTCCTCCGTATTCTTAACGTGGGGCCCCCCATCCGCTTGTATATCTATGCCCGGTATCTCAACTATCCTCAACTTATCGCCGCTTCCCGGAGGCAACCTATTAGCTAGCTTAACTATGCCCGGTATCTTAATGGCCTCCTCACGAGGCAACCAATAAACCCTGACCTCCAGCCCCCTCTTCAATATGGCGTTGGCGGTATCTATGACTCCCTGAGCCTCCTCCTTATCCAGCTTATCCACCCCGAAATCATCCTTGGCGTACTCGGGCTCTATGGTTCCCCCCGTTATCAATGCATTATACTTGGTGTACATTATCGACGCGATTATATGGGAGGCGGTGTGGAGCCTCATTAAGCGGTACCTCCTCTCCCAATCCAGCTTAATTCGCACCTTATCTAGTGGAGATAACTTGGGCTCCCTATCCAGCACATGAATAACCACATCTTTTTCCTTATCGTGAATGGCATCGATTACCGAGTACTCCTCCCTCCCAATGATTTTCCCAGTGTCATGAACAACCCCGCCGCTGGTTGGGTGAATTATGGTGGAGTCAAGCACCAAGTTTCTACCATCCACAGCCACCACCCTAGCCTCCGTTTCCCTCAAGTAACTATCCTTCTGATATAGGTGAATAGTAGCCATGGAATTATTAATAATGAGGCTAAATAAATACTTAACTGGCCGCCTGTAGTAATACTATGGAGTAGTATTATTGAGGGATAAAATTCTCTGTATTATCCTTGTTGTGCTGCATAACTCGCAAGTCGCCTCCTCCCTGGCCCTAAGCACTCTAGCCCTTATTCCCCTCTTCTCTAATTCATGCATTACCTGGACCTCATCAAAGGGCTGATTGGGCCCCAGCAGAATGATGTCTGGAGCCTCCTCCTCCACGACCCTGAACATATCCCCCTCATACCCAACCCTGGACCTCTCCACATACTCTATTGAGCCAACCATGAATGCCCGCTGCTCCTCTGGAACAATGGGTCGCCTCCTCTTAATGCGCTCAACAGTGGAGTCCCTTGACACTACGGCTATGACTCTGCCTAATTCCCATGCCTGTTTTAGGTACAGGACATGACCTGGATGAAGCAAGTCAAACGTGCCCGCCACGAAAACCTTGGACTTAGCTAGTCCAGTGAGCTGATTGGGAAGCAGCCACTTCACATCTATTATCCCGAGCATCCTCAATGCATCTAATAATCCCTCCGCATAGGAGGCTGTTGAGATTGCCGTGGCATAATCGCCAACCTTAAAATAATGCTTGCTATCCTTCAAGTAAGCACGTGCGGCATCTATAACGTTGCGTGCTTCCTCATTGTTGATTGCCCCTAATTGATTTAGTGCTTGCTCGACATTTCTGATGTAAATTAAGGCACGTGACTCAATATCCCCAGCATTCATTTACGTTGGCTTAATATAATGAGGTTTTAAAGTTGCCCCTACTCCTTTATTACTTCAAGCGATATGAAGGTCTTCGTGTCCTCCACTCCCTCCATTGTGCTCAGCACTCGCAGCAAGTCATTCACATGCGCCTCCCTAGTTATTAGTATTAAGTCATACTCGCCTGAGACCCTATAGGCCTTCTCAACGGGTAACTCCTTGACCTTCTCATAGACTTGAGGCCTATATTTCGGCGTGGCCTTTATCATGACCACGGCCTCCGCCGTGCTTAGCTTAAGCACCTTTAGAGTCTTCTCAGTTATGTCGACGAATTCCCTTCCCGTCCGTATCAGCCCCAGGTCCTTCAACTTCTTTAAATGAACGCTGAGGGCTTGCCTGGTCATGCCTAGGTCCCTCGCTATTTCATCTTGATCCGCATACACCGTATATACCTTGAGGGGTTGAGCCCTCTTTAGTAGGTACTGGAGTATCTGGATCTGTCTCTCCGTTAACTCCCTCTCTATTTCGGCCGGGGTTAATTCATACGTTCTCTGCACTGCCATACTTATCTTGAAAAACTACATAACAAACCAGTATAAATACTTATTGTTTCTAGTGAAACACAGCCATAAATACTTACCATTATCTTTTAAGAGAGGCNCCATACTTATAATGAGGAGAGGATTTCTTGCTACACTTGATATAATTAATCAAGTCCTAATGAAGGCCTTAAAAAGGTTACGCAACTTAGACTAGGCCGCCGAGGATTCATGCGGGGAAACCATTCATTACGCACATCGCTCATCCACCATTGGAGGATAACTAGTTATGCGATGTGGAGGTATATGTTTTTACCACAAAATAACATAATATTTTAAAGGAGTTATTTGCTATAATATATTATGAATATATGGAGGCCTAGTAAAGATAACTTGACAGAAAGTAATGTGGCTAGATTCATGAACGAGAACGGACAAGGGAGCCTCGATGAATTCATCAAATCGACACACGAGAGGCCTGAGTGGTTCTGGGAAGCATTTACGAGAATAATTGGAGTACGGTGGAGCAGACCCTATACTAAGGTGCTTGACCTATCGCTGGGCAAGCCATGGGCCAAGTGGTTCATTAATGGCGGGTTAAATATAGCTGATCAGTTGCCGGAGGGATCCGATATCCTGGTCAAGTGGGGAAATGAAGCGGGCGACTCGATTCAATGGTCTTACTCATACGTGCTCTACAGGGCGAGGGCAGTGAGTAGTTGGCTGCATAGGAATGGATTGAGGCGAGGAGATAGAGTAGGCATCTATATGCCTATGATTCCGGAAATAGTGCCTGTATTCCTCGGAATAATAAGGGCCGGAGGAATAGTGGTGCCGCTCTTCAGCGGATTCGGTAGGGGAGCAATAAGAACTAGGTTGGAGGATGCCGAAGCTAAATTCGTCTTCGCCTCGGACTCCTCCATTAGGAAGGGGAAGCAAGTGGATATGATTGAGGAACTCAAGAATGGCATCCCCAGCACAGCTAAGGTCGTGATCCTGAATAGGTCTGGGAAGCAATTAGATAATTACGTGGATATGGGGGAAGTAATGAGGACCGGCGGGGATCATGTTGAGGAGACCGGGGCTGAGGATCCATTAATGATACTCTACACCTCCGGCACCACGGGGAAACCGAAGGGAACTGTTCATACGCATGATGGATTCCCCATAAAGGCGGCTGCCGATATATATTTCCAGTTCGACATGAAGAGGGGGGATACCTTGATGTGGGTCACCGACTTGGGCTGGATGATGGGGCCATGGATGATTTTCGGCGGTTACTTGCTTCATGGATCCATAGCCCTCTTCGAGGGCGTCCCGGATTACCCAAGCCCGAATAGGTTATGGGAATTCATTGAGGAGAACAACGTCAATATACTGGGCCTCTCAGCAACATTGATACGGCTACTTAGGGCTGAGGGATCCAAGCCGAGCGTGGGCCCCATTAAGGCATTCGGCAATACCGGGGAACCAATTGACTTGGAGAGCTGGGTATGGCTATATGAAGCTGGGCGAGGCGAGGCACCCATAATTAATTATAGTGGAGGCACCGAGGTTTCAGGCGGCATAGTTGGCTGCTACGTAGTGAAGCCGATAAAGCCATCCTCATTTAATGGAGCTAGTCCAGGCATTAACGTGGCTATCCTAGATTCAGAGGGGAGACAGGTGCCGCCCAATACCGAGGGGGAATTATCCATATTATCGGTGTGGCCCGGCATGACGAGGGGATTCTGGCGCGATCCTGAGAGGTACTTGGAGACCTATTGGAGAAAGATAGATGGAGTGTGGAGTCACGGCGATGGAGCGATGTATGATGAGGAGGGCTACATATACATAGTTGGGAGGATCGATGACACGATAAAGGTAGCGGGGAAGAGATTGGGACCAGCGGAGATCGAGACCATAATTAACTCCGATCCAGCCATCGTTGAATCGGCATGTATAGGAGTACCCGATGAGTTAAAGGGAGAGGCAGTGATGTGCTTCGCCGTTCCTCGCCAATGGAATGAATTAGATGAGTTGAGGAGGAAAATATTGAGGGAGGTGGGGGATGCCATGGGCAAGGCATTCACGCCCCGCGACGTGGTGTTCGTTAAGGCCCTCCCCAAGACGCGGAACGCGAAGATAATGCGAAGAATAATACGAGCGATTTACCTGGGCCAGAATCCGGGGGATGTATCTGCACTAGATAATCCTGAGGCGGTGGAGGAAATCAGGAACGCAGTTAAGCGGAGTATTAATGGCTAGGCCGGTTCTATATAATACAATTATGGATGCCCCACATGGCAATATTGCATTTTAACGATAATGCTTATAAAAAGTACTAAATAAACCCTAGTGATATGTCCAAATACAAGTACCTAGTAGCGACAGCCCTACTACTCATGGTGCTGGCTGTCGCTGTATCAATCAATACGGAGAAGGCTTCGCCGGCGTTTCCACCGGTTAGGCCGCCCCACGTTAAGTACCAGGTAACGCTTCCCCCAAGCTGGTATAATGGGGACCATGCTCCAGTGGGCGTGACCGATTATGGCGCTTACCAAAGCGGCTCCACCACCGTGGCATACTCGTATTCAAGTGATGAATTCATGGGCAACTTCACCATTTATAACGCGTACTTTGACTCCAATAGTTCAACTGCTCCCCATAGTTACTCGATTCAGTTAAACGTTGTGCTCAATTATACTTCTGGAGGCTCAAGCAGGTATCTCTGGGTACAGGACGTGGCAGTGATAAATACGGCCACAAATCAATTAAACATTGTTGATAATATTTGGAACCTAACCACCAGCAGCGCTAATTTGAATAGGAAACTGGTCAGCGGGAACGGGAAGGTATACACGTACCAGGGATACACTTACTACGCCTATCAGTACCCATCGACGATAACCTATAGTTATCCACTAGGCGTATCCCTATTCGTAACGGTTGGGTTAGTTAATGGATACCCAACCATTAATTTCTACTTCGTGTATGGCGGNAAAATAGTCAAGTACGATACAGTCACCATAAAGGTAAAGTCAACATCAGCGACATACACCGTGAACGGGTACAATTTATTGCCAAGCGGGTTATATGCCGATGCGGAGTTAGTTACCGGTGGCCCCGGAGGCGGCAGCAGCGCAATGCCGGTGACATATAATGCAACGTATACGCTCCAGTACCTATCCAGCGGGAAACTAGTCAGCGTGCCCCACGCCTTTGATTATGGCGCGAACACCGCGGAGAACGTCTATAAGACAAGCGACTCCGGCTTCAACTACGCCGCTAACCTAGGGGTCGGAACCGAGTACTTCCATGAACTATGGTAAGGATAAAAAATTAAGGATAAAAAAATAAAAAATCAATATTATTTTTTATTGACCTCGTTCCCCAAATCGGCATCTAAACTTTAAAGGATAAATTAATTGCCGTTTTCTATGCTGGAATACACTCAATTACGGAGGATCTATATTGGATCATTGGCTGGATGGGTCATGGATGCATTTGATCTAAGCATGATGTTTCTCCTGGTGCCGGCGATGGCGGATGCCTTCTTCCCGGCTAAGTATGGCTTGGCACTCGTGGGGACGTGGAGTATTTACACCACTACTTTCATTTTCAGACCCATTGGGGGAGTATTATTCGGTAGATTAGGCGATAAAATAGGCAGGAGGGCCACCATGATGATTACGTTAACGGGGCTTGGATTGGCCGTATTCATTACTGGCTTTCTCCCCACATACGCCGAGGTCGGCGCATTAGCACCGCTCTCGTTATTCATCCTGAGGGCGGTTACGGGCACATTTGCGGGCGGCGAGTATGGAAATAGCGCCGCAATACTTGTTGAGAACGTGGATAAGCAAGTGAGGGGATTCTGGGGCGCGTTGCTGCAGAGTGGTTACCCCATTGGTTACACATTAGCTGCATTGACTTACTTGGCGCTTCATTACGTAATAGTGGGTCCACGCTTCGCATTGATTGGGTGGAGAGTGATGTTTTGGATAGGCATAATACCGGCCATAATTGGCTTAATAATTAGGCTCTCAATGCCTGAATCAAGCCTTTGGGAACGCACCGTTAGGGAGAAGGGGGCCAGTAAGGCACCGTTTACAACAATACTTAGGACCAAGGAGTATGCAATTGGCGCATTAACGGGCATACTTGCCATGACGGGGATCGCATGGGTTTACGGCTTAACCCTTGGATTCTTCCCTACCATTTTATCGCTTCATGGATTCATGCAGTTCCCCTACTTCCTGTACGTGGTTATAATAGCCATATTGATCTCATTGCTTGGGTACGTGGTTGCCGGCTTCGCCAGCGATAGGATTGGGCGGAGACTGACCATGGTGATCTACTCTACCCTAGCCATAATTGCTGCCATACCTCTAACTCGCTTGTTGCTGGGGCACGCATATGGATTCTACGGCGCGGTAATTACTGCTAGCGTTATTGCATTCCTAACTACTGGGGTATATGGAGTAATACCGGCTTTCCTGGCGGAGAAGTTCCCGACAAGCATTAGGAGCACTGGGGTTGGTTTCTCATTTAATGGAGGCTTCATAGTTGGGAATTGGAGCACGGCCCTCCTATTGCTATTATCATCCATTCAAAGCAGCGATTTCTACGTGTATTGGGGCATCTTCATAATGATCGGCGAGGCATTAATACTTGCATCGGCCGCATTATCTAGGGAGACCAAGGGAATGGAAATCAATTGATCAATCACTGGTGCCCCGGCCTTCATGGCTAAATAAATTGTATATATTCTTGGTATTATCCGGATGCGGACGCATAGTTTATATAGCGGCTGCGACGAGGATTGCTGGTGGGGGTTAGTTGAATCCCTTGATTCACATAAAAATGGCGGCAATAAAAGAATCGAACCAATGCTCGAGCTCATACAGATCAATTCCTAGACGAACGCGATGAATCCCTCGCTCTGCCGCCGGGGCCGCAGGGGCTCTATTCATCTGGAGGACGGCACTTACCTGGAGGGATGCGGCTTCGGCGCCGAGGGAACTAGGGTGGGCGAAGTCGTCTTCACGACGGCCATGAATGGCTATGTGGAGGCCTTAACGGATCCATCCTATAAGGGACAAATACTCGTATTCACTCACCCACTTATTGGGAATTACGGCGTACCGGAGCCCAAGTGGATGGATGGCGTGCTTCTCAACATGGAGTCAGAGAGGATACAGGTAGAGGGCGTTATAGTGGCCGAGGAGACAGAGCCAAGCAAGTGGAACGCGGCGGCGTCTCTTCATCAATGGCTCTCCAGCCAGGGCGTGCCCGGCGTCTCAGGCGTGGATACTAGGATGCTGGTGCGGAAGCTGCGCATGGTTGGCTCCATGATGGGCACAATCTCATCGGGGAGGGATGGGGATCCAGACATGAGGTGGCGCTACGATGATGTGGACTTCACTGAGCAAACTTCTCCGCGGGGAGTAATAGTGCATGGGGGAGGCAGCGATGTGTTGGTTGTCGTGGATTGCGGCGTTAAGCATGGAATACTACGCGAATTACTGGCGAGGGGGTTTCAGGTAGTGAGGGTTCCATGTAAATCATCCCCGGAGGACGTGCTTAAGTTAAGGCCGAGGGGAATCATATTCAGCAATGGCCCCGGGAATCCCAACCTGCTCTCCGGCCTAGTGGAGACTTTTCGCGGCTTGGCTGAGGAGCATATCCCCATTCTCGGGATTTGCCTAGGCCATCAAGTCGCGGCGCTGGCCATGGGTGGACGCGTGAGGAAGATGAGGTTTGGGCATAGAGCCATTAATAAGCCAGTCATTGAGGAGGAAACAAAGTCATGCTTCGTTACAACGCATAATCATGGTTATGGGGTTTATCCCGAGGATGTTCCGCCTAATATGAGGATTTGGTTCCGTAACCCCGATGATGGCGTGGTGGAGGGATTAATGCATGAGGAGTTGCCCATAATGACCACGCAATTCCATCCAGAAGCCAGGGCGGGTCCCCGCGATGCCGCGTGGGTATTCGACTCATTCGCTAGGGTGGTCAGGAGTGGAGGGCATTAGGAGCGTCCTCGTGGTGGGGTCAGGCCCCATTAAGGTGGCTGAGGCGGCTGAATTCGATTATAGTGGGTCACAGGCGCTTAAGGCGTTTAGGGAGGAGGGATTGGAGACCATTCTCATTAATTCCAATGTCGCCACGGTGCAGACCAGTAAAGGATTCGCCGATAAGCTATACATGGTTCCCGTGACCCCTGAATTCGCGGAGAAAGTGATAGAGAGGGAGAGACCCGACGCCGTGGCAATTGGCTTCGGTGGGCAAACCGCGTTAACTGTTGGGGTTGAGTTGGAGAGGAGGGGGGTTCTGGGGAGGTATGGGATTAAGGTTCTTGGGACCCCAATTGAGGGCATCGAGAAGGCGCTAAGCCGTGAGAGGTTCAGGGAAACAATGATGAGGGTGGGGTTACCGGTTCCGCCCAGTGCATCGGCGAGAAGCGTTGAGGAGGCGATTGCTGCCGCCCGTGGGCTTGGGTACCCCGTCATGATGAGGGTCAGCTTTAATCTGGGCGGGAGGGGATCACTGGTTGCGTGGAGCGAGGAGGAGTTGAGGAGGGGCGTGGATCGCGCGTTTTCTCAGAGCCACATTCATGAAGTATTGATAGAGCGGTACCTTCACCACTGGAAGGAGCTTGAGTATGAAGTGGTGAGGGATTCCCATGGGAATTCCGTCGTCGTGGCTTGCCTAGAGAATCTGGATCCCATGGGGGTCCATACGGGCGAATCCGTGGTGATTGCTCCCTGTCAAACCCTGGATGATTATGAGTATCAAGAGATGAGGCGTAGATCAATGGCCGTGGCCGAGGCCATTGGATTAGTGGGGGAGAGCAATGTTCAGTTCGCGCTTGATCCGAGGAGCTATGATAATTACATTATAGAGACTAACCCGAGAATGTCTAGGTCAAGCGCGTTGGCCAGCAAGGCCACCGGGTATCCACTGGCTTATGTGGCGGCCAAGTTATCGCTGGGGGATGGATTGAGCGAGGTCATGAATAAGGTGACTGGATCCACATGCTCATGCTTTGAGCCCAGTCTTGATTATGTCGTGATTAAGATGCCTAGGTGGGACCTGGATAAGTTCGATGGCGTCGAGAACTCGCTGGGAAGCGAGATGAAGAGCATTGGAGAAGTGATGAGCATTGGGAGGAGCATTGAGGAGACAATGCAGAAGGCGATTAGGATGCTGGACATTGGGGAACCGGGGCTGGTGGGGGGCCCAGTATATGAGTCAAGCGAGTCGCTGAGGGAGGCGCTGGACGCCATTAGGTCGCGGAGGCCATACTGGTTCCTTCACGCCGCTAAGGCATTCAGGGAGGGAGGAACAATCGAGGAAGTGGCGGAGGCTTCTGGAATAGATACATTCTTCCTACGCAAGATAAAGGGGGTCGTGGATGCATATGAATCCATGAGGAGGAGAGGAATCGATGGCGAAGCATTGATGATGGCGAAGAGGCTTGGCTTCAGCGATGAGCAAATAGCGAGGGCCGTGGGGATTACGGAGGATGATGTGCGGAGATGAGGGGGCAAGCGGGTTTACGGCCGAGCGTGAAGCAGGTGGATACATTGGCCGGGGAGTGGCCGGCCACGACTAATTACCTGTATATGACGTATAATGGGGCCGCGGATGATGTGAAGTTGGTTGGCGGCGATGGCTTACTGATCCTTGGGGCCGGCGTTTTCAGGATTGGAGTTTCAGTGGAGTTTGATTGGGGAGTCGTGTCCCTCCTAAATGCTGCCCGCGGCTTCTTCAGTAAAGTAGCCGTGCTTAATTATAATCCGGAGACCGTGTCAACGGATTGGGATGTGTCCGGGCACCTCTTTTTCGATGAGGTAAGCATGGAGCGCGTGCTTGATGTGGTTGAGAAGGGGGGTTTCAGCGTTGTTTCAACCTTTGTTGGGGGGCAATTAGGCAATAATGTGGCCAAGCCATTGGAGGAGCGGGGAATCAAGCTTCTCGGCACGGTTGGGCATGGGGTTGACGCCGCCGAGAACCGCGAGAAGTTCTCCATGCTCCTGGATAAATTAGGATTGAGGCAGCCCCCATGGGTCTCAGCCTCATCCATTGACGAGTTGAGGAGGTTCGTGGACGGCGTTGGTTTCCCCGTCCTAGTGAGGCCGAGCTATGTGTTGAGTGGGTCATGGATGAGGATTATAAGTAATGAGGAGGAATTAATGGCGCTGATCAATAGGTTAAGGCCATCAACATCAAGGCCCATAGTGGTCACTAAATTCATGGAGAACGCCGCGGAGGCCGAGATAGATGCCGTAAGCGATGGGAAGGGAGTGCTTGGCGTGGTGCTGGAGCACATAGAGGAGGCCGGCATCCATAGCGGCGACGCCACGATGTCAATACCTAGGCGCAATCTTCCCGAGGCCGCCGTGAGGACCATGAAGGAGGGCGCAGTCATGCTGGCGCGGGAAATCAACGTGAGGGGGCCCTTTAATCTGCAATTCATGGTGAAGGATGGGGAACCATTCATAATCGAGCTTAACCTGAGGGCGAGCAGGTCAATGCCGTTCACCAGCAAGGCCGTGGGGATTAACTTGATTCATAAATCCATGGAGGCCATAATGAGGGGGCTGGACGTGATGGACTTCATGGAGCCGCCCAGCAAGTCATGGGCAGTCAAGTCACCTCAATTCTCCTGGACACAGCTCCGCGGCGCTTACCCAGTGCTTGGCCCCGAGATGAGGAGCACGGGGGAGGCGGCGAGCCTCGGCACTAGCTTCAGCGATGCATTGCTTAAGAGTTGGTTATCTGTGTCCCCCAATAGGTTGCCGAGGCTGGGAGAGGCGATTCTAGTTTATGGGAGCGGCACGGGGGAGGCGGGGGAATCATTGAGGAAGCAGGGATTTGATGTGGTCACATTAAGGGGCGCGGAGTCCCTGGACGCCGATGCATTAAGTGCCGAGGAAGCGACGGAACGCATACGGAGAGGGGGAGTGGGGCTTGTGATTACGCATGGGGATCTACGCAGCCTCGATTATAGGGTGAGGCGCGCGGCCGTTGATTTTAATGTGCCGCTAGTATTGAATGCGAAACTGGGGATGGAGTTGGTTAAGGCAATGGGAATAGAGGTGAGCGTGAAGGAGGTTGGGGAGTATGGGGCTGGGGTTCATGTTTAGAGGACGCTCATGGCCATCATTATGGCAGTGATTAGCAGTATGGCATCAGTGGTTAGGCAATACATGCAGTAGGCGCCGTGCTTCACCTGTAGGATTATTCCATATATGCCTATCCCCACTCCCATGATCGAAATAACTAAAGCCAACGCGGCGTAATTCATTATTATCAAGATGGCTAGGAGAGATAACGTGATTGATGCTCCAATGGAGAGAAGCAACCTAGTTCTCCGCGGCACTATGAAGTTAAATACTTCACAGTGAAAAACGCCGGGGAGACACGCGTTGATTCTCCTCATGGTTTGCCGCGCATAGTACGCCATGAGGACTGCGCCCGAGGCTGGAATTAAGGCCAGCAATGGATCCATAACGACTCGACTAATCATCGAATTTAATTCATGCTGGGCAATGCATTTTCTACATTTACAAACAAGCAATCCAGTCATAAGTAAATTATCCCGTCCTAACGAGTCTCGGATAAAATGAACGACAAGCTTCGCCCTTTGGGGGGATAAAGCCTAAGCCCTGGTGTTGGTGAGGTAGTTGGCTTCCCTTCAATCAGTGGGGAATGGGGAGCGAGGAGCCGACTCCACGAGACCAAGGGAAGGAGTAGTACTTGTAAAGTGGCGTAATCCACGAGACCTCGGGTAACCCTCGCCAAATGGCGGGGAGGAGGTCGGTGGAGGAATGGACCCAAATGCGTAGTGCCCATTGCTTTAATGGGCAGTGACCTAGGGGTGGGGCTCGCTTTGGTTGCGCGTATTGCTCCATGCATTAATTATTTCCTGGGGGCACTTCACTGCGCGTAATTCAGCATTGCTTAACTCAACGCAGGCAGCGGCTATGTAGCCGTGCGCTGCTTCCTTTCCACTTGTCTCATTAAATACCTTGAACCTATACCTAATGGCCCTCGTCCTAGCCTCCTCAAGCTCCAGCTCCACCCTAATGGAGTCGCCGCGGTGAATTGGGGACTCATACTTAATGAACGCCTCTATCCGCGGCATTGATTCATACGCATTCGGTAATCCCAGTGACCTGTAGAAATCCTCCTCGGCTCGCTCAACTATCCTCAAGTAATTGGCGAAGTGAACTATCCCAACCGCATCAGTATCCGATAAGTAAGCAACATACTTGGAAATGAACGGCATATGACTCATCAACCTTGCCCCCTAATAAATCTCACACTTAATGACACCATCACGGATCCATGCTTTCAATTAATTGGGGGTAAGCTTAAATCCATGCTTAAAGCAGGTAACGCAACCGCCTCGGAGACCCCGGAACCACCCGGGGACCCGTGATGGGGCGGGGTCCCATTTAAACCTTAACATCATAGAGCACAAGGCACTGACCTCCTCCCCGCCCTGAAGGGGCGAGGTTTGCCGTTCGTTTTATCAATGCTTATGCCCATGCACACTCTTGCCATGTTGGGTTTGCGTGCTTGTCGTGTTTGCAATATTGTTTTGAGTTAGTGCTTGTAGTGTTAATCCGTTATTTGTGATTATCTTGATTTCGTATTGGTTGTTAGGTAATGGGTTGCAGGTGAATTTTATTGTGATTATGTTGGCTTGTGAGTGCTCCGTTAAGCCATTATTGGGGGTCGCTGAACAAATCGTGTTTCCGTCTTGATCCATAATGATTGCTTGGGCAATGGATATATTTGCATCACCTATGTTCTCCAGGATAGCGGTGACCGTTGTGGTGGATTGATTGGTGTACATGGTGGCTCCGGTAATTATGGCTGCCGGCAATAAATTGATTGATTGAGCCCCGCTCTGCGCCTTGTATTGGTAATTCGAGAACCAGAGGTAGAGGAGTATGGCGGCGACTACAGTAATTAAAGTCAATATAATGGCTGCGACAAGCGGCCACACCCCCCTCCTGTACATGGTCGTGTTAGTGATTGGTGCTTAATATTTCTTTCTGTTCGCTGTTATGATTTGCGTTACCATTAAGTGGACACGCAAAATTAGAAGCACGCAACGAAATCACCCCCATGGAGGCCATTCACTATCCCCACAAGGATAAATTGGGGTTGCTTGGGAGTTCAATTACGTGTCACCTACTCTACATGATGTGATTGCTGGGATTACTTTGGGTATGTGTAAGAAGGAGTACTGTATACAGAGGTATTTGGCTAGCCAATTACGGGCGCAGCATCACGTCGTAATTAGTGGGGTGGAGGTGGATGTTGCCGGTGATGGGTGGGCGTGCGAGGTGAAGTTTAATGCTAAGTTTTATGATGGGATAGGGCAGGCGCTAGTGTATAAGAGGATTCTTGGGTTTAGGGAGGTTTGGCTCATACATGTAGTTAATTCGGATCCAAGTGATCACTTGAATCATCTTCCAAATCTATTAAGGGGACTCAATATTTCCGCAGCGGTGATTCATAGGGGCGGCGTTACCTTCATTGATGAATAGAGCCGCTCGCCGCAATTATTCTACCCATGATGGAGGAGCCATACTGTTACCTTCATTGATGAGCGGGATCTGGGTTCATGATGGGTCACATTTCCTCCACATCTATGTTGCACCTTATTTCCCTGCCGAATTCCCTTAGGGCGTGGGATATTGGATGGCATGCTGAGCCGTAGCTCTCCATTGGTAGTTTATACTTGGGGAATGACTCGTCGCTGTAGTCCTTAAAGTAGCTTAGGGCCGTCATTATTGTATCGATGGAGCCTCTCCCCGTCTTTACCATTTTCTCCAGAATTGATTTAAGCTCATTATCCGGCTTGGCCTTCTTAGTTACTTCCCCCTTTCTCGACAGCACCTTAATGCCGAGTTCCCCTATTGTTGATGCCTCCCTAACCAGTAGGTTG
Source organism: Thermocladium sp. ECH_B (assembly GCA_001516585.1). NCBI lineage: Archaea > Thermoproteati > Thermoproteota > Thermoprotei > Thermoproteales > Thermoproteaceae > Thermocladium > Thermocladium sp. ECH_B. The sequence continues at coordinate 5,315 of LOBW01000025.1, read as the reverse complement.
TGATTAAAATTAAATAGAATTGAGTATCGATGGGTCTTGCCCGGATCATAGAGCCGCATCTTGCTGTCTATTGATTGTATCATTCTATTCGTCCTCACTAAATCGGTTAATGTGGGCCTAGCAATCACTAGGCTCCTCTCTGAGCCATACACGGCAGCAAGGGTGTACCTCATATCGAAGAAGGGGGCAGTATCAATGATCACAGTATTGAAAGCCGAAATATTGGCGGCTCTAAGAAGCCCCCAAAGAGCCTCAGGTATGCCTACCCCCGTCGTCGAGAAGTTAGTGAATATATCCATCAAGTCCTCCCCCGGCGGGAGAATGTACGCATCATAGAGGAGCTCCGTTACCTCAACCTCGCTGAACCTAGCCTTCACTGCCTTAATTTGAGCAGCGTATTGAAACAAATCGACGCTCTTTCCCTGCTGGTAATCAATGAACATCCTGGATAATGTCTTGCCATCACTGCTGTACTGGTAATACGCGGAGTCCCCCATTAATCTAAGGGATAGGCCGGCCGTGGGATCCAGATCCATCATTAGAATGGGGCCATAATTATTCTCTGACAGGAAATGAGCGAGGAGAAGCGTGACGGTGGTTTTTCCAGCTCCACCCGCCGCCGAGATCACGGGTATGATGACTTCTCGAGCAGCATCCATTCAGTTATTACCAAGGCACGCCTTTTTAAACTATCGCAAAATAATATGGATGCGGAGCCCACGCCCCGCTTTGCCTGCGCTGTCGCGGGTCACCGAGCCCGCTCACCCGGCGCAGAATCAAGGCGTTAACCGCGGTTCCCATTTAAAGATATGCCCATGAGCGACGCGTATTGATTCTCCATTCCGGCCTCCGGCGAGCCTTGCCATTCCTTGCTTCTCAGAATGAGCCTCCTCCTTACCGAGTTCATTATGGACTATACTCCATGAAGGAACCTAGTCCCCGGCTGGGCGCTGGAGTATTATTATATTTAAACCGCTGAATTATCTTTGCCTCATGGTAACTTACTTGGGGAACGCCTTTAGTCTACAAATGCTGGAGGGGGACGCCGTCCTGGGCGTGAGGAGGATAAGCGTTGAGGAGGCGCGGCGAATGCTTGGGAATGGATTCACGCCGGTGATGGGGCATGAGAACACGGCTAGGGCCGCCAGCAGGGTTCTGGGCGTGGAGGCGAAGCTGAATAGGGTTAGCTTGAAGCTGAGGCGCGGCGATGTCCTAATAGTTTTTCAATTAATTACGAATAGGGCGCCCACTAGGGAACTCAGCGATGAGGAGGTAAACGAATTGATCGCTAATGGGCAATACACCATATACGCCGTGACTATTGAGCAATGATTTGGGCCCGGATACCCCAGACTGAAAACTAATATGGGAATCATAACGAGGACAATGCATGGGTGAGGATGATGAGGCGCGAAGCGAAGGGCAGGGGAACTCATTCTGGATTGAGGGGAAGCGAAGCGAGGGGTTTAATTGTGAGGCTGATTAGGGTATTCGAGGCTAATTCCGATTTCTTGGCTAGCCAGGGATGGGTGGTGAGCGATGCGCGCTCGTTTTCCTGGTGGGGCGGCTTGGAGTCGCCGGATGAAGTGGCCATTTCATCATTCTTGGTTCAATTAACCCGCTGGGAAACCGTGGCTGAAGTAATGAAGAGGCTCCGGGCCCAGGGCATTGCCTCCATTGAGGCCATTGCCAAATTAAGCGTGGAGGAGCTTGATCGCGCGATAATTAACGTGAATTTCCATAGAACTAAGGCACGTAGGTTAAAGGCCTTCGCTGAGGAGGCCATGAGGAGCGGGGGATTACTGGGCCTCGTGTCTCCAGCAAATGAGGCTCGACTACTGGGGATTGAGGGCATTGGGATTGAAACTGCTAAATCCATGTTATTATTCATAGCGAACGCCCCTGTTTTCCCACCATCCAAGTACTCCCAAGTAGTGCTTAGTAGATTGATTGGGCTTCAACTAGGCTTAAGGGATGTAGAGGAACTCGTTGAGGACGCGGTGAGCGGGGACGTGTATGCATTGAAGATGATTCACGCCGGCCTCGCCTCGGTGGGCAAGGCTTACTGCAGCAAGAGGAGCCCCAAGTGCGGGGAGTGCCCGCTTCGCGGCATCTGCTCCTTCCCTAAGCGCCGCAATGAGGAGCCGGGCCCAGGCATTGCTTAATTCCTTAATTGCCGAGCGATGCATAAAGGCGAGTGGGGATTAATTTTTATTAAGGGGTTTGTTCCGTCATTTCTATATTTATAATAATAATGCTGCTTAATCTCATTGCTTTTCGTGGGCAAGATTTAAAAACTCATGTTTTAGGTATGCACGTGAGCCAAAGGGATTCCCTTCCCAAGTACTTTCTAGAGGCGTATAGAGAGATATCCGGCTTCATAACTGCTGTGCTGGATAAGTTGAGGCCGGAGGAGGTTAATAGGTTCGTGGATGAATTAATCGACGTGTATAAGAGCGGCCATAAAGTGGTGGTGGTGGGCATGGGTAGATCCGGCCTCGTGGCGAGGGGATTCGCCATGAGGCTAATGCATTTAGGGTTTAAATCATATGTTCTAGGCGAGACAATAACCCCCAGCATAGGTGATGGGGACGTGGTCGTGGCTATTAGCGGCAGCGGAACCACTAGCCTAGTTATTGCGGCGGCGGAGGCCGCTAAGAAAATGAGGTCAACGATAATAGCCATAACGAGTTACTCGGATTCCCCCCTCGCCAAGACCGCTGATGCGGTGGTGATAGTGCCGGGGAGGACTAAGGTGGCCAGGATCGATGATTACTTCGCGAGGCAAATACTGGGACTCCATGAGCCCCTGGCGCCCCTCGGCACATTATTCGAGGATGCGGCAATGGTTTTCCTGGATTCAGTGGTCGCTGAGTTAATGAAGAGGCTAAATAAGACTGAGGAGGACTTGGAGAAGATGCATGCCAACGTCGAGGTACCATAACGCGATTATTATTTAATCCTCCTCCACGACATTTACGCCAATTCCCATTAATCTATGAAATATCCCGTTCAGGAACTTGACGTAGGCCCCCCTCGGTCCAATGAATGCGCCGAACTCGCCCCTCAGGGTTACCTGTAGGTCAGGGCCAGCGAAATCCACGTCAGCCACATGCTTGCTAACCCAACTCACGGGGTGTAGTGCCTTTATCCATTGCTTGAAGTCAAGCGTCATCTCGGCCGTCCTTATCCTCAAGCCTGTTTCCTTCTCTATCTCCTTTATCCTCTCCCCGCCCTTCCCAACCACTCTGCCGAGGTTCTCCTCCTTGACCATTATCAATGCATCCGGGGCCTCCGCCTTTATGCCTAGCTTCCGCTTCAAGTCATTAAAGGCAACAACGGTTATTATATCGGCATCCGGCGACACGGACTTCACAGCGTCCAGTACCTTGGATTCATCGCTGGATAATTCACGCTTCCTGAGACGCAGCTCCAGGACGAGCTTGAGGCCCCTCTTCGCGCCGGGCCTAACTATGTCCTTAATCCCCAAATCAACTACGGCGGTCCTCTCCTCATTGAGGAGTACCTCCCGCATCAATGTTGCGCCGTCCCTCTCGATCCCCATGGGTCTCTGAATGATTGAGTCCCCGGCTATTACTAGCCTAGAGTCGCGGCCGGTCCTAACCAATACCTCCGCAGCATTCTCGGGAGGAACATTCTGAGCATCATCTAGGAACACTATCGACTCATCGAATGTGCGTCCCCTTAAGTAATCTATATCCGTCACCATTATTTTCCCCCTCCGCATCAGGTCCTCAACCTTGCTTGGCTCCTCTATTCCGCCCATTATATCCATTATGTACCCCGAGGAAAGCTTATAGAAGAGTTCCCCCAATGATTCGGGCGCAACGGATCGCCCAGTCGTGACGTCTATTAATGGCCTTATCACGACCAGCCTCCTATACTTCTCTGACATCACGGCATCAAGGGCGTAGGACAACACGAGGAGGCTCTTCCCAGTCCCACTGGGGCCAAACACGCCAACTATCTCGTTCTCCTTATCCCCCAAGAGATTAATCAATCGCTCCTGGCCAATAGTTAATGGTTTCACCTTCATTCTCTTCCTAACCACATCCATTCATTAATGAGTTAAAAATGTTTCCCCGCAAGACATATCCAAATGAATGCTCAGCGAGAGGAAAGAGAACGTAGTGAAGGCAGTGAAAGAAACCTAATATCGGCTCCATATCCTGGACCCGTTAAAATTAAAAAGGCATGGGGGATAATTACTTCCCGAAGCCGGGTCGTCTAGTGGCCAAGGATGGTGGGCTTTGGACCCATCGACCCCGGTTCGAATCCGGGCCCGGCTACCAGAAAACCACGCTGGGCATCATTCCTTTCATTCCTTTTAATTCACCATGCATATAACCGTGAACGACCACGCATATCAACCATGTTCGACAAGGCCGTTAAATGCCGATGGGTCCTCCTTTTAACCCAGCTCTCCTGGCATGCCCGAATCGTTACCCGGTTAAAACAGTGCCCGTGACCCATAGGGGCGAAATTCGGGAGCGGGCACATGGTTCAACTGCCCATGGAGTCGAATAAGCTTTGAAGACGCTGACATGAGGATAGGGCAGCGTTGGGTATGGTTTGAGCGTTGGGTTCAAGAAGGCCGACGGCAACAACACTGACAACACCAGGCGTCAGTATCGGCTCACCAGGCCTCACCAAATCAACGAATGGCCTCCTCAATGCGAAAACCTTGACCAAAGCCTTGGCTGCGTTAGGGTCCTCATTAACCTTGAATGGGCCGTTTACGTGTAGTATTATGAATGTCTCAGCCTTACCCCTAGCCTCACTGATTAGTTTCTCAGCTGCCACGGTGGAGGTTTTCGCAATAATTGCAGCGGCATTGCTGGCTGATGTTGTGGGGGAGGAGGTGGGTATTAATGGGTGGTGATATAGCCATAACGATATACGCAATACCCTATGTGTTATTGGCAATTATGCTTAGGGCATTACATAATTTCTTCCTAATCGCCACCTTATCATTGGCAGTCTTCGCTATAATTCATGGTTTCATGTATGCAGCAGAAACAGCTTACTGGGCTGAGTTATTCCCAACGTATAGGTACACGGCAACGGGTACTGCGTATCACCTAACCGCTGTAGCCGGGGTCCCTCACCACTAATAATAACGGCATTAGTCGGCACACAATACATAGCAAGATGGTGGGGACAGGCGCTCGCAATAGCACTCTATGGGATAATGAATAATATGTTTCTTAATGCTTGAAGAGACTAAGGGTAAAGAGTTACCTGAATAAGTTTAGGGCAATTTAGGGTAATCCTTAAAAAGAATTGTTTTTTAT
>LOBW01000024.1 GCA_001516585.1 Thermocladium sp. ECH_B | reverse complement strand
CATCCTTGTGGATCCTAGGAATTCCTCGAAGACGTGCGCTAAGTGTGGTTACGTGAAGATGGATTTAACGTTGAGTGATAGGGTTTTCGAGTGTCCCAGGTGTGGTTGGAGGGCTGATAGGGATTATAATTCCGCTCTCAATCACTTGAAGCATGCAGGGTGGGAACCACCCTTAGTGCCCGTGGAGCTCCGCCCACTACCCATAACGATGGGCAAGGCGGGGCGGGGAAGCGGGAAGCCCCATGAGGACGGGAGCAGTTCACGGATAGGGGGCTAATATTTAAAAATGCCTTATGGAAATGAGCATAATGCAGAAAGCAAACGAGGAGCAACAGCCCTTGAGGTTCTTGAATAAAATGTTAAACAAGCAAGTAGTTGTGAAGCTGAAGACTGGAAAAATATTACGAGGTTCCCTTAATTCATTTGATTATTGCATGAATATAGTGGTTAATGATGCTGAGGAGCTCGATTACCGCAGCGATGAAGTTATAGTAAAGTATGGAAAGGTTTTGATAAGGGGAAATCAGGTGCTATATATTTCAGCGAGGGATCTATTGGTGGGGTGAAATGAGGAACATAATAGTTTCTCATATAGATAGAAAACCAGTTGAGGAGCAGCCTGTAGAACTTGTTGAGAGAAAGGGCCTAGGTCATCCTGATTATATATCGGACGCTGTTTCCGAAGCCGCTAGTAGGGAATTATCCAAGTATTACTTAAAGGAGTTCGGAACAATTCTACACCATAATTTAGATAAAGTATTGCTAGTTGGGGGTCAAGCCTCACCTAAGTTTGGAGGCGGCGATGTGATACATCCAATATATATCCACGTCGCCGGTCGAGCCACCACAGAGGTAAAGACAAGCAGTGGAACAATTAAAATTCCGATTGGTCCAATAATTCTCTCTGCCTCTAAGAAATTCATTAAAAATAANTTCAGATTCCTTGATCCGGATAAGCATATAGTGGTCAATTACTCTATTGGACCGGGATCCGCCGACTTGGTTGGTGTCTATGAGTTGGGAACACACTCAGCGGTTCCATTAGCGAACGATACATCGATAGGAGTTGGCTTTGCGCCCTTTTCGGTGACGGAGAGGTTAGCGATGGAATCAGAGCGGCTACTTAATTCACGTGAATTCAAGCTAAAGTACCCAGAGGTTGGTGAGGATATTAAGGTAATGGCGTTGAGGCAAGGAAAATCCATTAAGATAACTATAGCTGCTGCCTTCATATCATCACTGGTTAAGGATAAGGATCATTACTTGAGCATTAAGGAGGAGGTAAAGCGGCGAGTAGAGGACTTGGCTTCGAAGATAGCTCCCGGCTTTGATACATCCATCTTCATTAATACCGCAGATAAGCCTGAGAATGGCATTTATTACATAACTGTTACGGGCACATCGGCCGAGCATGGGGATGATGGCATGACAGGGAGAGGCAATAGGGCTAATGGCTTGATCACGCCAATGAGGCCCATGACCATGGAAGCCGCCGCCGGCAAGAATCCGGTTAATCATATTGGCAAGATATATAACGTATTTGCGCCCCTCGTTGCCAACAGGATATATAAGGAGGTGACGGGCATTAAGGAGGTTTATGTTTACTTGCTTAGCCAGATAGGTAAGCCCATTGACCAGCCATTAATTGCCAATGTCGAGGTCATTCCAGAGAAGGAATTGACCAATAATATGAAGCAAGACGCGCAATCAATAATGGATGAGGAGTTAAGTAGGATAACCAGGATAGCCGAGTTAATACTTAATGAGGAGGCAACGCTTTACTAAATGCTTCTCGCGGCTATAATCTTCGTCTCCTATATTCATTAATTATGTCCTCCATAAAGTCATGATTGACCTCGCCCTCCAAATTGCTGCGCATATTATTTAGGGCCTTAATTACGGCGTCCCTAGATATTAACTTGACATCGCCGATGTCCCACACCAATACATCCTTTAGGGGGATTGGGTTTATTCCCAACTTGAAGAACGTCTTTAATCCACCTATGCTTGCGTCCTCGCTTATTATTATGGTGTTTGCCCCGAGATCAAGTAACCTGGATATATTCATCATTGATAAGTGGTAAAGGGTCGTCATGGGATAGAATCCCCTCCTAAATGCATCTATAACCTCATCCTCGTTTTGAGCCTTAATAGCTATGCCGATGCTGCCTGTAGCTATATTAATCACATGCTCCTCGAGTTGCCTTAATTTATTGGTTAAATCCATGTTTTTACTTATCTCAGCCGCCAAGTCTTGCTCTAAGTAAGTAATTCTAGTTCTAAGCGTGGAGTCGCCGCTGGGGCTTCTAATTATGGCTCTTTCCAATTCCTCCTTTAATTCCTTGTTTTCCCTCCGTAGTCTCTCCACCTCTTTCTCCAGTGCCTCTATGTACTCTAGGTGATTATCGACCTTATCTTCCTGCTTATCCTTTATAACTATGACCTTTACATTATTATTGGTTTGCTCCTTCTTCAGCGCCTCATTAAGGGCTTGATTTATGGGGATGCCCTTTATCACTAGTTCCTTAACGTGATCCAGAGATAATCCTATGGCCCTCCTCTTTACCTCATCTTCGACTTTATCCAACTTTGGCTTCACGCTCATGTATGCTTTATATGCAGCCGCCAATGCGTCTCGTTGATGAGGAGTGGATACCTTGATTCCATGTTGCCTCGCCAGGTTAGTGGCTATATCCGTCTTTTCATCAATGGATAAATCATTCTCTGGGTAATAAAGAATGGAATTAACCATTGCGGCCAGCTTCTTAACGTACTCCGAGGGCTTACTGACGTCGGTAGCTATTATTATGGGCGATCCATATCTATATACCATCCTCAATAATGCGCTTCTACTTAGGTTTCTCCCGCTATATAGCCGCAATATGTTTCCTCTCAAGTCCATGATGGCGACTCCGGCGACTATGCCTGGATCAACGCCAATGATTAGTTTCCTATCGTGGCTAGGCACCGTTGCTCCCTCAAACCTAAAGGAGTCTAATAGGGCCGACTCTATCCTTACCTCAACATCCAATCCCTTATAGGGCTTCACTATTCTTCTCACAACTGATTTCTCGGCATACACTACGAAAACCGATGATCTGATTCCCTCGCGTTCCCTATAGAATAAATCATAATCTAGGCCCCCCTTATCCANCGCTTCCTTTATGACTTCCGTTAAGCTCTTAATCCGTAGCGAAACATTTCTTTCATATCTATTCCTGCTTTGTCCGCCCGGCGTCGTCGATATCTTAGCTTTAACTATTATGTGGGTCTCATCCTCATATAATTTAATAGCTGTGCCGACTCCCATGATTAATAATCGAGCCGCTGCCTCGGCTGTCTGAAGCGGCGATAATTTTGATACATTTATTCCTAGGTACTCCTTAACTAGGTGCTCCATGGACTTCTCAGAGCCATCGCTGAGCCTCGTGACTTGAATTATGGATACATCAAATGGTAATGCGGCCATTTTCCGTATTAAGTGGGGAGCCATCTCTAATAATTCCCTTACATTGTCTATGGCTAGCCTCTTTATACGATACTTCCGCATTACTCTATATAGGCCCCACTCATCCGCTGTGCCGCTCTCTATGAGGCCTTTATCGCTTGCAACAACGTACGCGAACTCGCCCCCATTTATGTCAATGCCCATCACCAGAGAGTCGGCCACATGTTAACTATGTATAGAGGTTAAAAACGCTTTGTTGATAGAGTGACCCTCGTAAAGAGAGTATACTGAATCTCAAGCGCTCTAAAGGGTTGGGGAGAAGGTCGACTAAGTCCAGTGTGAATTGAATAAAAATAGAGTCCAACTTCCAAAAGATAGCTTTGAGGCAAGTTAAGATGAACATAGCCGGAGCAATTATTACTGGAGCCCGATTAATTAAAAATATGCAACCAGATAGGAGAGTGCCAGCTCGCTTATTGCTCATGCCATTTCGAGGATTAATGGAGAAATCCGCTTCCTCATTTATCAGGGATTATATTAAAGAGGAAGATAATGTATTGGATTTGGGCAGTGGTCCTGGCTTCTTCACCGTTAAAATAGCTAAGAAAGTTGGTCCTCAGGGCAGGGTTTATGCAGTTGATGCTGATGAGAATTCCATAGACATTCTTTTGAGGAGAATTAAGGAATTATCGTTATCCAATGTAACTCCCATTATTGCCTCTGCCGATGACTTATCCTTCATCAGTGATGAGGCAATTGATGTGGTTTTCTCTAATAAGACGCTATGTTGCATTAGGGATCACTTAAGGTCAATTAATGAGATCATTAGGGTCATGAAAAAAGATGGTATTGCATACATGAGCGTATCCCGGCCGGCTTTGGACCCCCTCTCTGTGGATTCAGGGGAATGGTCTCTCTTGTTATCTAAGTTTCAAGTAATTAGGAAGGGGTCTTCATTAACTAGCAGATGGGCAATAGTTAAGAAGCTAAACTAATGGCGTAATTCTTAGTATCCTACGAAAAGCATTAATTTGCCTAAAGGCTATAACGAAATATGAACAATGAAAAGCTCAGGATTAAGTATGAGGAGTGGAAGAGGGAGTTTCTGATTCCATTGCTGAATAAGATGCCGGAGCAGCGAAAATTCGAGACGTTATATGGAACTAAGATAAGGAATCTATACACGCCGTTGGATTGGAGCGGGGATTACTTGATGGAGCTTGGATTTCCCGGCCAGCATCCATATACGAGGGGCATTTACCCTAATATGTATAGACATAGATTATGGACATTCAGGCAGTACTCCGGCTTCGGGAGTCCCGAGGACACTAATGCTAGGTATAGGTTTCTATTGAGTCAGGGACAGACTGGACTAAGTGTTGCTTTTGATTTGCCCACGCAATTAGGCTTGGATCCTGATGATCAATTAGCCTATCCAGAGGTAGGTAAGGTAGGGGTCTCAGTTCCGGAGGTTGAGTCAATGAATATTTTGTTCAGGGATATAGATCAGGGAAAGATAAGCACATCAATGACCATAAACGCAACATCAGCGGAATTGCTCTCCATGTATATCGTGGTCGCCGAATCTCGTGGCATCGATGCGGCTATTTTGGATGGCACTGTGCAAAACGATATATTAAAGGAATTCATTGCCCGTAACTTATACATATATCCACCGCTTCACTCAATGAGGTACGCCACAGACCTAATAGCGTACACGGCTAAGTACTTGCCTAAGTGGCATCCCATAAGCATAAGTGGATACCACTTTAGGGAGGCTGGCGCCACCTCGGTTCAAGAAATAGCGTTTACACTAGCGGATGCAATAGAGTACGTTAAATGGACTAATGAGCGAAGTAAGGTATCCATAGACGAGTTTGCCCCGAAATTATCGTTCTTCTTCGCGGCCACAACTAATCTATTTGAAGAGATAGCTAAGTTCAGGGCGGTTAGGCGAATGTGGAGTAGAATAATGAGGGATAAATTCAACGCCGCAAATCCGGAGTCAATGAGAATGAAGTTCCACGTACAGACCTCAGGAGCGGCGCTCACGGCCCAGCAGCCTGAGGTCAACATAATTAGGACAACTATACAGGCATTAGCGGCAGTACTAGGCGGTTGTCAGTCTCTTCATGTCAATTCATTTGATGAAGCATTGGCGCTGCCCACGGAGAAATCGGTGGAGTTATCGCTTAGGGTACAGCAAGTGATAGCATATGAGAGTGGTGTAATCGACACGGTTGATCCCTTAGGTGGTTCATACTATATTGAGTGGTTAACTGATGATATTGAGGAGAAGGCGTGGAAAATAATCGAGCAGATAGATAAGTTGGGGGGAGCCGTGAGGGCAGTTGAGTTAGGGTATCCCCAGCGGGAGATAGCTGCCTCTGCTTATGAATATCAAAAGAAGGTGGATAGCGGGGAATTACCGTTGATCGGAGTTAACATGTATAGAAAAGACGAGAGGACGAGGATGGAGCTGCATAAGGTTGATCCCGAATCCAGGAAAAGAAGCATAGATCGCGTTAAGAGAGTAAGAGAGAATAGGGATGCAGAGAAGTGGGGACGTAGCTTGGAGGAGCTCCGTAGATTAGCTAATAACGATGAGGTAAATATTTTCCCTGGAATACTGAACGCGATTAGGGCTAAGGCTACTGTGGGTGAAGTGAGCAAAGTGCTTCGTGAGGAGTGGGGTGAATATAAGCCAGAGCCGATTTTCTAGGGAACCTACGAAAGTATTCCCTTCCGGATTCGGAACGTTTTCTTTCAACCAAAAGAGGGTGAAACATAGTGCCTTAACATGATTGTTTTATAAGAGAGAAAATTGTCTCCTTGCTTAAGCGTTAAACTGAGAGCGTGAGTTTAACGCTCTTGACACCTGATTGTCTGGGGTTCAAATCCCCGCGGCGGCACCTTAACTACATTTGCTAATAATTTCGGACAGTTTTCTCGATAAGAATAACTACCAAAAGAGTAAGGATTTGGTAACAATAATTAATACAAATGTATGTTTAAGCTTTTATCTTTCTCCGAAACGATACTTATATGTCTCTATCCTACTCCTTAAATTATCAACCAACATTTTAGTCTCAAAGCTTATACTCTTCCCCTCCATAGCCTCCTCAGCCCTTGCCAGANACTCCTTAGCCCTCAAGTAAAGGTCCTTATTATCATAAGCTACAGCATTTTGCAAATACATCATGCCTAGCATGGCCAACTGCTTAATATATTCCTCACCCTTAACAAACTTGAGATTAACCTCAAAGCTCCTTATGTATTTTTCATCAATAGGCTGCCCACTATCTGGCAAGATTATAATTGATCTCCTTTTCATGAAGGGAGTGACAAGATTGCGACTCTGAAGATATTTCCAAAAGTATGTTACTGAGATTCCAAGTACTACTATTGGAATTATTGTACTAAGGGTATTAGCTAGAGTTACATTGTGTAATAAATAGTAAGGGATCGAAAACGACACTACAATAGCTATTGCTCCAGGTAAACCTATAAACAGCAATGCTAAACCAAGCCATTCCAAAAAAGATAACTTTCCCTCCATAACTCTTCCCTTAGTTAAATCCATTTATAAAGTATAAAATTTTATTATATTAGCAGCATAAACCAGATTTCTGGCATAAATATTCACCACCTAGTCCGCAAGCAGTTGCTGCTCCTAATGAGATGGTTAATTGAAGTAATTCATCACAAGAAGGTATGCATATCACTACACAGACACCGTAGATAATAGGATCCTCAATAAATATTAAACAAATACCACTACAAGCTTCATCGCGTGCCACGCTTTCAGCGACGCCTTCAGCTAGCAATCCACATAGTACCGAAACTATTGCTTTACATATTTCGCATTCTATCGGATTTGGGTCCTCATAGGTGGCGAGAATAAATACACTATAGTTAATATAGATGAAATTGTTAAAAATTTTGTTGATAAAGTAAATACTACAGATAAAATAATATAGGGAATATAAAAGCAATGATCATACTCTATGCCTTCGCCCAGAAAATGAACTACTTAGTAATGGGAACTGGAGATAAGAGTGAGTTGATGTTAGGTTACTTTACTAAATACGGAGATGGAGAGGTTGACGTTTTACCCATAGGAGATTTATACAAAACACAAGTGAGAATGTTAGGGAATTATCTAGGGCATCATTATCTAAAATAGACCGGCAGTTATTGTCGGCGGAAGGTAAATAGCTTCATTTGCCTTATGCGTTATCGTTAAAAAATAACGCATAACCTGAGTTATAATGGCATCGAAAAACTCCCTCACTATAGGCATAGCGCTGCTAATAGTTGGTCTGGTCATTGGTCTGGCAATGGGTTATGTTATATCGCCGAAGCCCTCGACAAGCGTTGCGCCCACATCCACGACGCCTCCAGTCACTAAATCATCCAGCGCATTCAATGTGGGAGCCGCCGGCACTCTTAAGTTCGCTTTTGGAGACTTACTGAACATTTATGAGCAACTATATCCAAGCGTTACAACGGGCACCCCACTCTTCAAGGGCAGCGGTGAAGTTATGAGCGATGAAAATACAACCAAAATCTATAGCTTAGTTGCATCAGCGGATACAACCACTATACCCAGGGTATTGTTTCCAGTTAATTTAACTAATTATGAGATAGCATTTGGAAGCACTCAAATGGTTATGCTGGTTAACTTAAATACAACGGTGGGGAAGGAAGTCTATAACTTATGGTTACAAACCGATAATTCCAGCAGTAGCCCATATTGGAAGCAAATATTCCAAATATTGATGCAGCCCGGAGTAGTAGTAGGAGTATCTAACCCCTTCACGGATCCCTCGGGTTATCAAGCAATATGCGTAACCAAGTTAGCCGGTCTCACTTACTTCGGTAACTCGTCGCTGGTATACGATACCTTATATTACTATCAGGGACAGGAGCTTAATCCAAGCAAGATATATATGGAGAATACCGAGGTGGATCTAGTTACATTAATGGAGAGCGGCAAGATAGATTTCATTCTTAGTGCTTACTTGAGTAATGCGTTGCCGACGCATAAAGCGGTGCCCACCATAGCTTACATTACGCTGCCGCCTCAAATAAACCTGGGCAACCTATCAATGGTGAATTACTATCACTCAGTTAATGTTACGTGGAGCGAGAATGGAGTCACCAAGACATTCCAATGCAATCCCGTCGTTTATACGGCATCGATACCATACGCTGCCCCGAATCCGCAGGCTGCGATTAACTTCATACTCCTGCTCTTTAGTCCAGAGGGCCAGAAAGTGCTTGAAAGCAATGGGATAACGCCGATACTGCCCGGAGTAGTGTATGGCAATTATGCATCGGTTCCTCCACAGCTGCAGCCATTCACTGTGCCGCTCAGCGATGAGCCGGGTCTCGCCTCAATATTCCCGGGTGAATAAGTGATTATGGATAATGCCTCATTTAAAATAACTATTTTCCTCGGCTTTATCCTATTGCTTTTCTACGTATTCCCAATTCTAGTGCTAGCTAAGGTTGCATCTTTCAGTGTTTTTCATGCTATTAGGTCACCATCGTTTCTGGAGGCCATTGAGGTCACCATCATAATGGCCACAATAGCCTCGGTAATATCGGTGATTTTCGGTATTCCCCTTGGTTACTTCATGGCTAGGTATGAGTTCAGGGGAAAGTATATTATTGATGCATTGCTCGATATTCCCATCATGATTCCTCACATAGTTGTTGGCATAATGATAGTGTTGGCATTCGCATCTAGCTATGGTCTTGGCCCCCTACTGGCACGGCTTGGCGTGAGCTTTATTGATACTCTTTGGGGAGCAGTTGCCGCAGTGGCTTACTTGAGCTCTACTTATACCGTGAGAACGATTGAAACCGCAATTAGAATGATAAATCCAGACATAGAGTTAACGGCTCGTACATTGGGTGCTTCCCAATCATATGTTCTTCTCCACTTGGTGATTCCATATATAAGGAGAGCGATAGCAAATGGAGCCATGCTTTCCTGGTCTAGATCGGTCTCGGAAGCCGGCGCCCTCTTCATAGTTGCTTACTATATATTCATGGGTAAATCAACCATAATGCCGGCCTCTGTTTATATCTATGAGTCATATGTAGGCATAGGTTTGACTAATGCAGCCATGTACTCGGCCGCCCTCATCCTAGTGATCTTCATTATATTCGTGATATATAAGGCGGTAATTGGGATAAGCCATGTCGCTTCGCATAATTGAATTGGAGTATCAAGTTCAATCCTTTAAGTTAGGCCCCATAGATTTATCCATTAATGATGAGTACTTCGTATTAATGGGCCCCACGGGAAGCGGAAAATCAACCTTATTGAGATTAGTGGCAGGCGCCCATAGACCCCGGAACGGCAGAATAATAATTAATGGCGTGGATGTCACCATGATGCCGCCAGAGAAGCGAGGTGTCTCATTTGTGCCGCAGGATTATGCCTTATTCTCAATAATGAGTGTCAGGAGAAATATAGAATTTGGATTAAGAGCTCGAGGCAGTCCTAGGGAGCGCATCGATAAAGTGGTTTCCTCCATCGCTGGCCAATTAGGCATAGATGGTTTGTTGGAGCGGAATCCAGCAACATTATCGGGAGGTGAGCGGCAGAAAGTCGCATTAGCGCGTGCCTTGGTTTCTGGAGCCAGAATCCTTTTATTGGATGAGCCATTATCCATGCTTGATCCTCATAGCAGAATGGGATTTATGGAGCTATTAAAGGATGTGCGTAGGCAATATGGGTTAACGGTAATACATGTTACGCATGATTTTGAGGAGGCCTATTCCCTTGCAGATAGGATAGGGGTGATAATAGGAGGCCAATTAAGGTATGTGGGGGATAAGGAAACTCTATTTAATGAACCGAACGATATCGATGTAGCCGGCTTCGTGGGGTATAGAAATAATGTGGTTGATGGCAGGATTTTGGGAATTGATGGTTTGGTATTCATAAGGCCTGAATGGATAGAGCTGGGCATAGGTACCCTTGAGGGAATAGTGACTAATGTGATAGATTCGCTAAGTGGATTTTATGTGGAGATAAGAATTAATGATGATCGATTAGTCGCCTTCTCCAAGAGAAGGCCCGAAGTTGGGGAGAAAGTGAACATTAATATAGTAAAGCATCATGTAATTAAGAAACAACACACTAGCTAGNGCATTATTTGGTTATAGAAATACTCGAGAGGCGTAAACTACCCCGTCCTTATGGGTGGGGCTTTGGGGTTTNCAGTGNTCTTCACGACGCACCTTCATCNCCCCTTAGGGGCGTTTACGTGANNCCGACCCATGCCTCTCGTTAAGGCACGGGCTACGTTAATAGACGCGCTCAAGCCACGTTGGGGAACATCAAATCCCTATATCTAATAGTATTTTACTTAACTCCCCACCCTCACGGACGGGGTCTCTGATGAAAATAGATGAAAGAATTAGGGAACATGATTTATATGGCGGAATTAGGGAAATGCGGATTGCGAAAAAGCTTAATAAAGTCCCTCAACTAAATTAGTTTAGGTGATCTTAAATGACTGAAATCCCTCTAAGCCTCTCCATAGATCAATTTGATAGGATTATGTTGATAGATGATGGGGATTGCAAGACATACTCTATAGGATACTCCAGGTTAGGCAAGAGGCGGCTAATGGTAGTGACGCTTACTAAATGCGTGGATGGCGGTGGAAAAATACGGATCTATACTTTAAATGCGAAGGATGCGCAACATGCATATTCTAGAATAGCTAAATTGATCTCCAGGGAGACAGAGTCCTCATACCGTAGATGAAACTATTGCATAGTTGAGTCTTTAGATGGCTACTTAGGATAATATTTAATAAGTGCTCTAGTTGGCATAGGACACGTGTCTATAAAATTCGACGCAATAGTAGTTGGGGCCGGTCCAGCCGGTCTCACGACTGCCCAGCAATTGGCTCAAAAGGGATTTAAGGTTCTAGTGGTGGAGCGTGGACGTAAGCCTGGCAGCAAGAACGTCTATGGTGGCAGAATATATGCGCATGTATTGGATAAATTATATCCAGAGTACGTAAAGGAGGCGCCCGTAGAGCGCTGGGTTAGGAAGGAGAGAATATCATTCCTTACGGAGGACAGTGGAACCACCATCGAATTTGAAACCAATAATGTTGAGCATAAATCATTTACTGCCTCGCTTTCCGATTTTACTGAGTGGCTAGGCAAGAAGGCAGAGGCGGCTGGAGCCATGATAGTGACAGAGTCTCCTGTGGATTCCTTGGTGATAAATGATGGGAAAGTGGTGGGTATTCGGTCTGGTAATGATGAAGTGTATGGAGACGTAGTGGTCTCGGCGGAGGGAATTAATAGATTGGTATTAGAACGAAGCGGATTAGCTCCAAAGCTGGAGCCAAAAATGGTTGGCGTTGGAGTTAAGGAGGTCATTAAATTAGGTAGAAAGGTCATAAACGAGAGATTTAACCTGGATGAGGATGAGGGCGTCGCTTGGGCCCTCGCCGGTTTTCCAACGCATTATGCGCCAGGAGGTGCCTTCATTTACACCAATAAGGATGCTATAACCTTGGGATTAGTGATTTACTTAAGCCACGGCGATAAGGTCGACACTCCAATATATGATTTAGTGGAGGAATTTAGGCTTCATCCCTTCATAAATAGGTTAATAAAGGACGGTCAATTACTTGAGTACTCAGGTCACTTGACTCCGGTAATGGGTCTCAATGCATCGCCGCCCAGTCTTTACGGCAATGGTTATCTAGTTATTGGCGATGCCGCCGGCTTCCTGCTTCATGGAGGTATAATAATAAGAGGCGTTGATTTCGCTATCGAGAGCGGCAGAGTGGCTGCAGAGGCCATAACTAAGGTTCATGAAGGCGGTGGCAATTTTGATGAGACTTCTCTCTCTCTATATGGTAAATTACTGGAGGAGAGTTTCGTAATGAGGGAATTAAGGGCATTCCGTAATGCTTACAAGGCGCTGGATGAGCCGAGGCTATATAATGACTATGCGAAATTCATCAATGCATTCTTGAAGCGGTATTNCGATGTTGATGGGNCTCCGAGGAAACTATTTAGTACGTTTAAGGAGACTAAGGGTAATATAACCATGCTGGATATGATGAGGGATATGGTTAGGATGGTGACCAACCTATGAACATGGAAAGGAAGATCCCCATAGAGGAGCGGCTTAATTCGAATGCATGGGATGTTGATCAGAGACCCCATATTAGGATAAAGGATCCGGATCAGTGCCGCAAGTGCGATGCAAAGCCATGTCTCTACCTCTGCCCAGCCAGGTGCTATACTCCCGGCAGCGATGGCGCCGTATTGTTCTCTCATGAGGGATGTGTCGAGTGCGGTACCTGTAGGGTCGTATGCCCAAGTGGAGCAATTGAGTGGAATTACCCCAAGAGCGGTTATGGGGTGCAGTTCAGGTTTGGGTGATGGGTCATGCTTAAAAATCAATCCAATGGTGGTAAAGCCATGTATGAATTAACAATAGTTGTTCCTGTTAAGGCAGCTGTGCCGAACATAACGGCAGTTAGACTTGATCCCAACACTCATAACTTGGTTAGGGAAGGCGTTCCATTAATGATTAATCCATATGATAGGAATGCATTGGAGTTGGCGCTCAAGATAAAGGATAGGTTCGGCGGAAGGGTGGTGACCATCTCAATGGCTCCCCCCAATGGCAAGGATTTCTTAGAATCCACAATAGGTATGGGCGCGGACGAGGCCATTCTAATAACGGATAGGGTATTCGCTGGAGCCGATACATTGGCCACGTCCCATGCAATAGCGAAATCCATCGCTAAGTTATTCCCTAACTTTAACCTAATAATAATGGGCGAGGAAACCACTGATTCCACTACGGCTCATATGCCGGCTCAAGTGGCGTCGTGGCTTGAGGTGCCGTTTGTTTACTATGCAACCGATGCTGAGCCTAACTTGAAAGATAATACCGTTAAGGTAACTAGGTACTTGGAGGATGAGGGTTTAGTGGAGGAATTCGTATATAGCATGCCAATAATACTAAGCGTCTACAGGAATAGTAATCCACCAAGGGACATTAGCCTAAATAGGAAAATAGTGGCTAAGATGAATGGCCTAGTGAAGGTAATGACTAATAAGGAGCTAGGGCTGAATCCGGAGTGCGTCGGATTGAAGGGGTCCCCTACGATAGTGGCTAAGATAGAAGATGCCAAGCCTCTTCCACGTAAGAAGCAAATATTCAAGGGTGATCCTAGGGAGGCCGCTAAGTGGCTTCTCGAGAATCTATCTAAGGAAGGGGTGATCAGGTAATGGTTTGCCCAGAGTGGAACCCCGTTAATAAGGATGAGTATAGAGGCATCTGGGTCTACGTGGAGCACATTAATGGCAAAATAAGCGAGGGGAGTCTTCAATTGATTGGGAAAGCCAGGGAATTGGCAACCAAGATAGGAGTGGATGTGACGGGCATAGTGGTTGGTGGTGACGTGAAGAAAATCATTAATGAACCGATATATTACGGTGCGGATAGGGTAATTTATGTGGAGGATGATAGATTGGCAACCTACATGCCTCACCTATATGCTGCATCAGTCGTGGAGCTAGCCAATAAATATAAGCCAGAGATAATATTATTCGCGGCAACTAAGAGGGGCAGGGAACTAGCTCCATATGTGGCCAATACGTTGAGAAGCGGAATAACTGCTGACTGCACTGCCCTGGCTGTGGATCCCAAAACACGTGACTTGGATCAAGTGAGGCCAACCTATGGCGGCAGCATCCTAGCCCACATAAGGACGCCCAGTAGAAGGCCTCAATTGGCCAGTGTCAGGCCTAATGTATTCCCTACGCCGCCGCGCGATGAGTCGAGGAAGGGCGAGGTGATTCAGGAGAAGCTAAGCAAGTTGCCGGAGCCTCGGGGTCGATTCCTGGGATCGAAGCCCATAGCAGAGGAAGATGAGAGCGGTTTACCTCCCGTGGAGAAATCTGATATAGTAGTGGTGGCCGGTAAGGGAGTTAATGGCGTGGAGGGGGTTAAGCTCCTCACCGAGTTGGCTAGGTTATTGGGTGGAACTATTGGCGGCACCAAGAAGGTGACCGATGCTGGTTGGTTACCAACCAGTAGACAAATAGGGCAAACTGGGAGGACTGTTAGGCCAGGGCTTTATATAGGCATGGGAGTCAGTGGAGCAATTCAGCACGTGTTCGGGATAAATGAGTCAAAGATAATAGTTGCGGTTAATAGCGATCCCAATGCCCCCATATTTAACTATGTTGATTATGGGGTTGTGGGCGATTACAAGCAAGTCACGGAGGCT
Organism: Thermocladium sp. ECH_B; assembly: GCA_001516585.1. Classification (NCBI taxonomy): domain Archaea; kingdom Thermoproteati; phylum Thermoproteota; class Thermoprotei; order Thermoproteales; family Thermoproteaceae; genus Thermocladium; species Thermocladium sp. ECH_B. The sequence continues at coordinate 7,209 of LOBW01000024.1, read as the reverse complement.
CTATTAGAATTGCTGCGTGAGCGTCGAAAGGCTCAGCAATGAAGATAACGATAATACAGGTGCGAAGCAAAGTAATTTGGTTTCTTGAATCTGAGGTGAAAATAGATCCTGCCTCTATAATTAGAATACGGCTAGGGCCGCGCATAATAATGGAGATAGATCAATATGGAGAAAGAATAAATCTAGAGCTGGAGATAAATGAATTAATATCAAGTTACCCCACGGAATTAATAATTGGAGGAAATTATCCGCTTATCGGTAAGTGCAGCAAGGATGATGTGGGCGTTACTTGCTTCATTGAGCAGCCCTGGGGGCTTCCTGGAAACAGTGAGTAAACGTTATTAAATTATAGATAATTTAGAATACATGGAATCGCTGCCTCAAACATTTATCAAGATACTGGAATCATTGGTTGAGCTTCACAGCAATTATAAGAGACCAATAAAGAGCAAGGAGATAGCGATTCGCCTCGGAATGAATGAAGGAACAGTGCGTAACATAATGATATCGCTAAGGGCTATGGGTTTCATAGATAGCAAGACTGGCCCATATGGTGGCTTCACGCCGTCCCAGAAAGCAATGGAGATACTTAGATCGCCATCAATGATGGCTGGAATAAGCGATATAGCGCCATTATCTATTGATAAGGGCGGAGCAACCATGTATGCCACAAATATAGAGTTACTGGATATGCTTAATCCCTTCATAACCAAGGCCATAATAAAGGTCATGGGTAACTTAAGACAGCTTCAGCTTGGCTCGTTAGTTAGGATAGGGCCAACCACAAATGCTAGAATAGTAATTGAGGGACAAGTCGTGGATAAGAATGAGCAGATGAGGGAAATAGTGATATCCATTAGGAAATTCATCTCGATACCTAAGGTGAAGGTTAAGGAAATATCCAGCAAGAATGTTCTAGTCATATCGAGAACTGAGCCGCTTCATAATGCGGCGAGGATTTTCTCCGAGAAGAAAATAAGGGCACTTCCCGTCATTGATACTGATGGCAAGTTGGTGGGCCTCATAACCAGCACTGATGTAGCTAGGGCATATGCGGAAAACAATTTGAATGCCATAGTTGAGCAATACATGAGACCCGAGGTACCCCTAATAAGGGAGGATGATGATGTTTACGACGCAATAACGCTCATGATGGATAAAAACATAGGTAGATTAGTGGTCATAGACGTTAAGGGAAACCCCATCGGCATAGTCACCCGAACAGATGTCCTTAAACTATTCGTTAAATAATCCATAGGAATTAGCTATACAAAAAGGAGGGCAAGCAACGGCTTCCCTCAAACACTAAAGGGGCGGGGTTCATTATTCTTTATCTTAACGGGAGTTAAGGGGAGCGAAAGACCCGCGAGGGAGGGGATGGCTCCCTAGTGGCGTTTAAATGGTGGCGTTTCCGTGGAGGGTGAGGGCGTTAAAAGCCCAGAGGGCAGAGCGGGAACCACCCGCAGCGCCCGTGGAGCTCCGCCCCCTGCCCGTAACGATGCAGGCTGGGCGAGGAAGCGGGAAGCACCATGAGGACGGGGTAGTTCACAATGTCCCGTAAAGTTAAAAATGGGTTTCTTTCTCGGCTCATAAGTGGATATAAGAACATCGGTGATAATGGCGTCGCGTGTTATATACGCAATTCAATGGTTTGTCCTAGCGCCGCCAATAGCGGAGATACAAGCTACATTCAATATACCGAGTTACTTAGTTGGTTGGGTTCCCCTCTCCTTCTTTATAGGTGCTGCATTGCTTCAAGTACCTTCGGCTTATATCTCATCTCGTCTTGGAGCTAAGAAGACATTGATAATTGGAATGATAGTGTTGGGCGCATTCACATCCCTTGCCGGCCTGTCCTCTAATTTGTGGGAATTATTGGCATTACGCGCAGTGTCTGGAGTGGGTGCTGCATTATTCTTCTCATCAGCTGCATATGCATTAGTTGAATTAAATAGAGGCAAGGAGGGCATAGTCATGGGGCTTTATAATGCATTTTACGGCGTTGGCAGCCTAATAGGCTTATTATGGGGATACATGGATGATTTATTGGAGTGGAGGGCAGCCACGATAATAGCGGGGGCATTAGCCATAGTAATGGGACTTATGGATTTATATGAATTAAGGGGATTCGAGCGCAGACCAACTTACGCTATTGGAAACATAAGGAAGTCATTAAATATAGCAATAGGGATAAGCGGCGTATGGGGTGCATATTATGTTGTAAGTGAATTATTGCCGTACCAAGTAGCTCACTTATTTGGTTATGGATCATTCCACGCCGGTTTAATAGCTGAGGGCCTCATTGTGGCATCAATATTGGGGGGCTTCATGACTAATGCATTCTTCAATAAGGCCGGCGATAAGTTGCGGCTCCTCATAATGGTCACCATTGCATCATCTCTTCCACTGTACTTCATGTGGATCAGTAATCCCCTAGTAGAGTTCTTGTTGGGCGCATTGTCAGGCTTCTTTAATGATATGGCATTCTCAGTAGCTTACGCAATAACGGCGGCTCGAGGGGGCGCCTTATCATTGGCCTTTGTTAACTTCATGAATATGATAATAGGGATATGGCTACAGCCTCTCTTCACCGCCATATCTGCGTATTATGGCTACTTGATTGGTTGGGTAGTGATTACAACCGTGTCTCTTTTGTTGGCCGCTCCATTGATTAATGAGTCAAGGATTGGAACGAAATCTCCATAGTTTATATTGGGAATTGAGGGGTGGAAAGCCCTCGCCCCAAAGTATGAGAAGGAGATTGAATCCGCTATGGTATGTAAAATAATCTCGAGACTATTATGGATGCAATTATTATTGCTAGAATTATGATTCTATGGTTAAATGGGCCGGCCCATAATCCTCTTAATTCCCTCCAGTTTTTCCCCTCGGTATTTCTCAGCAGCGGGATCGCTAATTTTATTGAGGATGGCATTACGAGCAATGCAAGCAATGATGCATAGGGCAGGTAACCAATGATCACTGAGATAATTATCACAATGTATACAAGTATAGTGGAAATGACGGCTAGGTATCCTGTTCTCCTTAGTCCCAGCATTAAGGCAATGGTTTTCTTGCCGAATTCTCGACTAGCATCTATCTCCATTGCACCGGAGCCTAGTAGTATTATGAATGTAAATAATCCATTTATTAAACCAACTAGTAGGGGTGTCCAACTGAATATTGATGTTTGAACCATGAATGAGCCTAGGGAAACGAGGGGCCCCATGGATAGTAAAGCCACTGCCTCGCCTATTCCCTTATAATGAAGCCTTAACCCCTCACTATACAATACTCCAAATAAGAATCCAGCGAAGGCTATTATTAGGATCATCCATGTGGTGTTTATCGCCAAGTATATTCCCATTATGCCGGATATAACCAATAACAGATACCCGGCTCGCTTCACGGACTTGGGATCTAACCCCAAATTTATTATTGGATGAATTCTATGAGGTAATCCCCGTGAGATATGCGCCACATCTAGGCCCGTCTTATATTCAGAGTAATCATGAACTAAGTTGACCCCGGCCTGTGCTAGGACTATCCCAATGACTGTTATAACGTAGTAAAGCATATTTATCTTGGCATATAAGTAAAAAGATAGAGATGCCCCTAACGTGACGGAGGCGAATGCACTAGTTAATGTTGATGGACTGGTCGCCATCACCCATATACGTATTTTTCCTAGTCCATTGGGTTTCATTGAATTATTGGTCTTTGCATCACTCATTTGCCTCGGCCTTGGCTAACATTTAATGACATGCTTAAAAATTTTTTAATTATAAAGGGCCTGCAATGGATCCCTTATAATGGTAAAACTTTCGTCAACTATGATTTTTGTTTTTTACACGTTTGCGTTATAAATGATCTAGTCCCCATAGATTCATGGCAATACTCCTCTATGATGATATGGATGATAATGTGGTGGAGCTAGTTAAGAAGCTCATGCCTAGAGCAAAGCTTGTGAGAATAAGCTCAATCGATGATGGGCCAACACCATTATTGATAACGGAGGACGGAATATTTAGCGGCTATGAAATATATAGCTACTTAAATGAAAAAACAATGAAACCAAATGAGAAATAAACAGGAATATAAAAGGCTCCCAGAAATGGGGGAAGAGGATAGATTACTTCCTTGTTTATCGCTCGGAACCAATGAATGGTCTTCCCTTTAATAGAAAGGAGTGGATTCATGGGTGGGGGATCCTTGCTTCGGGCATGCATTCATGGCATGCGGTGGGTCTGTGACGTTATGTTAAGTTTACTTGCTGTGTTTAAACTCTGTGGAAAGGTTTAAATAGGATATTGATATCGGTATCGATATGTGGCCCACTATATTCAGAGGCGGTATAAGGAAAAAGGGAGGCCTTAGGATACTTGTTCTTCAAATGCTTCAAGAGTCTCCAAAGAATGGAGCGGAAATAATGGATGAAATAGAGAGAATGACTTGGGGATGGTGGCGCCCCTCCCCTGGCTCCATTTACCCGTTATTATCATCTCTAGTGGAGGAGGGCCTAGCCATTAAGTTGAGTGATGGCAGATACAAATTAACCGATAAAGGAATAGCGGAGGCCTCCGAGTACAGTGAATTGTTTTCTTGGCCAATTAAACCGAGAACCATGGATGATATATTGAATGAGATGGAAAGCTACATATCATATATGGAGGACATGGGCAAAGATAAAATAATGCAATATAAGAATAGAATAGAGGAGATAAGGACTAGGCTGGGGAGGCTGATAGAATGAGCGCAATAAAGGCCATCAATTTAACGAAAAAATATGGAACACTAGTTGCAGTTGATCACATAAATTTCGAGGTATCAATCGGGGAAATATTTGGCCTGCTTGGCCNAAATGGAGCTGGTAAAAGCACTACCATAGGAATGCTGACCACGCTGGTCAAGCCAACGGAAGGCACTGCACTTGTTAATGGCTATGATATAGTTAATCAAGCATCAAAGGTTAGGCAATCGATAGGAGNCGTTTTGCAGGAGTACACGGCTGATGAAGACTTAACGGGATGGGAAAACCTAATGCTGGCCGCCTCATTATATGGTATCCCGAAGAGCATTGCTAAGGAACGGGCGAAGGAGTTGCTGGATATGGTTGAATTGACGTCGGCCGCTAATAAAAAAGTGGAAAACTATTCTGGAGGCATGAGGAGACGCCTCGAGATAGCCATGGGGCTAATAAATAGGCCCCGCATACTTTTCCTCGATGAACCAACGCTAGGGCTAGATGTACAGACAAGAGCAGCCATATGGTCCTACATAACTAAGCTAAAGACCGAGTATAACATGACTATTCTAGTGACCACTCATTACTTGGAGGAGGCGGATGCCTATTGCGATAGAATAGCCATAATAGATAAGGGCAAGATAGCTAAAATAGGTACCCCCAAGGAATTAAAGGAGAGTTTAGGAGGCGACATAGTTACCCTGCAAATAATGGGCAGCATCGATCTCGCAAAGGAAATAATAGCCAGCATAGATGGCACTAGCGAGGTGCGTGTCTCTGGGGATACCATATGGATGAGCGTGAAGGATGGGGGATATATGGCTCCAAAAATACTGGAGTCACTGAACAAGAATGGCATAAAGGTATTGAAAATATCCATAACGCAGCCAACGATGGATGAGGTCTATATTAAGTACACAGGCAAAAGCCTGCGGGAAGAGCAATCCAATTGGGAGGAGGCTTTTTCAACCATGAGAACCATAAGAAAGGCGAGGTCATGATGGAGAAGCAAGATCTTAGCCCATTTCACGGATTATGGGCATTAACCAATAGGGAACTCAAGAAGTGGTATAAAGCGCCATTTATACTGCTCTTATCATTGGTTCAACCAGTGCTTTGGTTAGGGCTATTCGGCAAGGCAATGAACATAGGCAACATGTTCACATCGGGACTCAGCATTCCTGGACTCAATATACCGAAGCAAGTGATTGATCAAATAGGAGCCGAGCTCATAAAGAACACNTTTGGAACATCGGATTACTTCTCATTCTTGGCGGCCGGCATGTTGTCCTTCATTGTCCTATTCACATCGATGAATAGCGGCATGATGATTGTATGGGATAGGAGACTTGGGTTCCTCAATAAATTATTAACTACACCCGTGTCTCGTGGATCCATAATAATGGGTAAGGTATTATCTGCAGTAATAAGATCCCTGGTTCAAGCCACGATAGTCCTCATAATAGCCGTGTTGCTTGGCATGCAGTTCAAGCCGGACTTATCCGCGTTGGATATAGCTGGAACATATGCTGCCCTATTCCTAATGTCGCTTGGCCTATCATCCTTATTCATAATGCTGGCTCTGAGATCGACGAGTTGGGAATCCCAAATGGCCATAATGAATCTGCTTAATTTGCCGCTATTATTCGCCAGCAACTCATTCTATCCAGTTAAGTTAATGCCGTCCTGGCTGAAGCCAATAGTTGAGATAAACCCCATAAGTTATGCTAATGATATATCAAGGCAATTATTGCTGGGGGCAACAGGCATGACCAGCATATGGTTTGATTTCGCGTTCCTAATAGCATTCGCGGCTATTTTTTCAACGCTTGGCATAATGCTTTCATGGAGATTCCTCAATTCATGAAACTGATAAAACGAACGACAAACCTCGCCCCTTTAGGGCGGGGTAAAAGCTTAAAAACTTCTTACTATTCCTCTTTAAGATGTCTTCTTCCGGTCAATTTCTTGGGAATGGGGGGCGGGGGCCGACCCCGCAATACCGGGAGAAGGCATCAAAGAAATTAAACACAATAAGAGAACCATCGTGATTCGCCTCCTACCATGGGTTCCAGGAAAGAAAGCTGAGGAGGCTAGCCAACGCCTCGGCTAAGCTGTTTAACGAGGTTAATTATGAGAGGAGGCAGCAATTCTTCCATGGGGAGGGGGAGTGGATTTCGAGGGGACTTGGGGTAAATGCTATGAGAAGTATAAGGAAGAATTGGGGGTCAACGCGCAAGCGGTTATGCAGAAGAATAATGAGGCGTGGAACTCATTCTTCTCCCTAATCAAGCTAAAGAAGGAAAACAAACTACCATCTCACATGAACCGCGTTGGCCCACCGAGGTATTGGAAGGATGGGGAGACTGGAGGGAGGAAACTCCTTCTCGTTGTTAGGCAGGATAGGTATGTAGTGGATGAACAGAAACTAGTCCTAAAGGACTTCGGTCTCGAAGTGGAGTTCG
>LOBW01000023.1 GCA_001516585.1 Thermocladium sp. ECH_B | reverse complement strand
GGCTTCAGGAATAAGATGCTGAGGAAAATAATGAATGCCATATTAATGGCTGGGAGAGGTGAAGTCGAATTGAAGCACCTATCATCTACAATCGATACATCAATTATGGCGCCAATTCCGCCTCATGATCCACACGGACTTATATTGGAGGAAGTTAAGTATAAAGATCAACTTAACTTCACAATAGATGCCGGCGCCCGCACGTTTTTTGCGCGTTACTTGAAGAAGAGATTAATGGAGGTAAGCAGCATGCTTGCCTCATATGAGTACCTGCTAAGCACCGCAATTAATGACAAAATGAATAATAAGCCTCATCCCTTCTAGGGGAGGAAGTATTATTACCCATTTAATACGTTTCTGAGTCTTTGTCGTTATTTTGTCATTGCTCTATTCGGGCGCCGGAATCTATTGATGTAACCCATGCTCTCCAGCCCTCACCAAGGGCTCTAATTGCTTCGGCCTTGCTTTCAAAAATCGCTACAATGCTTCCCCCCAATCCAGCTCCACTTATTTTTGATCCAAGGGCTCCAGCCTCGCTTAACTTAGCCCGTATTCGTTCTATCTCGGGTAGACTCACGTCATAAAGATCCCTTAGTAATTCATGTTGCTCATTTAATATTTTACCAATTATGTGAGGCGATGGATTACTTCTCCGCAATTCATCTAACGCTCTCATAGTGGATTCATTCATTTTAATCGTGAACTCTATTCTCTTCCTTTGAACCGCATTAAGCGAATCTAGATAATTCCATGCGGTTCGGCCAAGTTCCGTCCAATTAATCATTTCGAGGGGCAGATCCAAGTTAATGCCCATCGCTTCCCCAAGCGCCTTCAATCCCTCCCTTAATTCTCGCTGCCTCTCGGAATGTATGTTAAGCGTCTTATGTTTTATTCCTGAATCAATAACTAGGAAGGGCAGATCCTTAATCCCTAGTTCCTCCACGTTATAGGGAGGCTTAGTGTTCAGCACTATAAGTCCCCCAAAGGCCGCAGCGTATTGATCAAGTCTGCCGCATGGGATGCCAAGTACATCATGCTCAGCCATATATGCTAGTTCCGCCAAGTCTTTAGTGCTTAATCCGAATCCATATGCTGAATCGAACCACTTAATTAAGGCCACGAGCAATACGGAGCTACTGCCCAGGCCCGCTCCCATTGGTACATCACTATATATGCTTAGCCTTGCCCCCCTTATCTTTAATCCTCGACTCCTCATCGCCCTTAATGCAGCCACCACGTAATCGCTCCATTTACCAACGAACTCGGAGTCGGCATCTACATTATCACGCTCCCCAAGGTTAATAGCATCAACTCTGACCGACCCATCGCTTGCTTCTCCAATTATGGTTGTTCGTAGATTTATCGCGGCCGGAACCACGGGCAACCCCTTATAGTCCTGGTGAGTATTAAGCAAGTCAATCCTACCTGGCGCAGATACCTTCATGCATTGAACCAATTGCAGCTAATTAATAAGTTATTGGCGTTGCGAAACTATAGTAATTCAATAAACCTGACCTCCTCCCCGCCCTAAAGGGCGAGGTTTGCCGTTCGTTTTATCAACAAACTCCCTGTGGGCTATGCTTATTAATGTCACATCATTTTGCAGTTAATGGGAATGGAGTTACGGTTTAATCCATTAATAGGTGAATGGATAATGATTTCAACTGTGAGGCAGGCACGACCATGGCAACCAAATGAAGGTTGTCCCTTTGATCCAGGCAATGATGAGACAGGCATTGGTTGGTCATACCTAATACTTCCAAATAAGTATCCAATGCTTGTTCCGAATCCTCCTGCCCCAATTAAGGTTCCTGGACTTAGGTCAAGGAGGTCCTTCGGTTATTGTAAGGTAGTTGTGGAGTCTCCGAATCATTCATTAAGTGATCTTCATGACCTTAAACTAGATGAATTAACTAATGTAATGCTGGGAATCAGGCAGGAAATTGCAAACATGGAGAAGCAGAGCTTTGTTAAGTATGTTTTCTTTTTCAGGAATAAGGGGCGAGAAATAGGAGTATCCCTGACGCATCCCCATAGTCAAATATATGCATTACCATATGTGCCCCTTAGGATTCGATTAGAGGCCAAGAACATGAAGAATTATATGAAGCGACGCGGGATATGCATGTTATGCGATATTTTACGCATCGAGAACAGCAGCGAGAGGCTTCTATACGTCAATGATGGTTTCTCCATAATAAAGCCATACTACTCAATGTGGCCCTATGAGATACATATCATCCCCAGGAGACACGTGCAGAGGCTGTCCCAGCTAACGGATGATGAGGTGAGGTTCCTGGCGGATTCCCTCCGGGCCTCCACTTACATGCTTGATTCGGTGCTGGGCAGGGACATGCCGTACGTGATGGCGGTTCACCAAGCCCCCGTCAAGTCCCACAAGTCCTTTCACCTCCACGTGGAGTTCTACCCCATGCTGAGGGACGCGAGTAAGATGAAGTACGCGGCTGGCGTGGAGTGGGGCCTCTGGACGTTCACCTACGACTCATCGCCCGAAGCTAAGGCAGCGGAGCTGAGGAAATCATGTGCTAATGCACGCGATCTAATCGGGAGATGCATTTAATCGATTCCCCGAAGCCAGCGCGCCGATAATTTATGCATGGGTCTTCCCCGCTGAAGGCAAGCCATGAATCATGGTAATCCTGGGAGAAATACGTGGGGTTAATACGTGGAGAGCGAAAGCGTTGGGGCATAGTTTCAATGATTCATAACAAACTACTGCACTTACGGAGGGGATCTCTGGCGGCGGTAAGATGAAGAAAAAATATAAAGTCAAACAGAGCTAATCACAAATGAATAATGAATTATTGATAAAACTTGCCGTGGCAGTATCTATAACTGTATTACTTGGCATTGCTTTGTACTTTGAATCGCAGTCCCACGTCGTATTCATCTATTACGGCCCCAATTACGTGGTCCGCTACGTGAAGCCATCCCCCCTCTCCAGGCTGTTGAATGGCTTGGGCCACGCTGATCCCCCTCTCTTCCCCTCAATATTAATGCAAGTGAATGGGATGAATGAGTACTACAACCTATCGTTTCCCATCACCAATGCCAGCCTCTATGCATTTGCCACGGGCCCCGCCCCGGGCGGCTTTGTGGACGTGGGGGAGTGGGAAGGCAATGGGAGCACCATAATCATCAATTCATCCAGCTACCTGCCCTACGCCGAGGAATTAGATGAGGAGTTGGGGTATGGATCGACGGCAGGGCCTTCCCTCGTGGTGCTGTTAAGCACAATAAGCAACGCGAGCGACACTGCCTTCTCTCCTCTGGATTTAGTGACCATACCCATAATACCGTCGCTGGCGGAGGGATCCGAGGTCCAGGTCCAGATCAACTACACGGCGGCGGCAATGATAGACATGGGGCTCACCATGAACTTGACGCGCATATGCTCAGCATACCCAATCCCCAAGTGCCCTCGAGTCCCCGTCGCATCCATCCCGCAAGCCTCAATACTCACATAAATAAACCAATGGAGGCAAGCCAACCGCGGTACTGGACGGAGTACTTCAACTTCTCCTCGCCCCTCCTTGGGAAGACTGTGATAGGTTACTGGTTCGTGGCCTCCCCAGTGGGCGTGGAAGCCAAGCTAAACGGCTTGGAGCTTGGCATAGGCGTGAACAGGAGCATTCTGGCCAGCAATCAATCCAATGTAACGCTGTCCATCTCGGTGACCGGCCCCCTGGTGCTAGATGCTCCCTCCTACACTGTGAGGGGCCTTAATCTTTACAATGTAATGCCGCAAGGGCTATGCATATGTTAACTATAGATCCAGTGTGCCCATGCTATTACCATCTCTACGAGCCAGGGGTTATTGACCGATCTAGGTAAATATTTGTGTTTTCAACACTGGTGGCCGGCGTGACATTAAGTGGTTTCGATTTCTCAATAACTATATTCACGCTGCTTTCGTTGGGGTTCTTGTTTTCAATAAGAGGAAAGATCGCCGGATAATTATAGACTAGACTAGTACACTAAATATTAGTATTTATTATTCAATTGCCTAGATGCTAGTATTGTTTATAAATCGCCCAGGGACTCGTTAATTATGTCGATATGGCATTGGCCCATAAAACCGGAGGATGTTCCTAAAATAAAAGTGGATCCCCCAGGTCCACGCGCGTCCGAAATAGTTAAACGAGATGAGAAACTCATAATGCAATCATTCGGCCGCTGGTATCCATTGGTCATAAAGGCGGGGTATGGGCCCATCGTAGAGGATGTAGATGGGAATCTATACATTGATATGAATGCCGGAATTGCGGTAATGGGAGTTGGCCATAGCCATCCACGAATAGTTAAGGCAATACGGGAACAAAGCGAGCTGTTTACGCATTATAGTTTGACGGATTTCTATTATGAGGTGGCGGTTCGACATGCAGAGGAATTGATTGGAATAACCCCAATTAGCGGCGAGAAAAGGGTTTTCTATACTAATTCAGGAACAGAGTCGATAGAGGGTTCATTAAAGATAAGCAGGGGGCATTTCCAGAACCAAAGACCGTACGTGATCGCATTCTTGGGGGCGTTTCATGGCAGAACTTACGGCTCCATGTCGCTGACGGCCAGTAAACCAGTGCAGCGTCGGGGCTTTAACCCAATAACTCCAAATGTAATTCATATACCCTATCCCTATCCGTATCGCTGTCCATTCGGTAATTTAAGCGAAGAGGCATGCGGCGAAGCGGTAATAGGGTATCTAGAGGACTGGATATTCACTAAATTAGTGGATCCAAGCGAGGTGGCCGCGATATTCTTTGAACCAATTCAGGGGGAGGGCGGTTATGTGGTTCCGCCAAAGAATTTCTTCCNGAAACTGAGAAGCTTGGCTGATAAACACGGCATATTACTGGTCGATGATGAGGTTCAGGCCGGCTTCGGCAGGACTGGGAAATGGATGGCCATAGAGCATTGGGGCGTTGAGCCCGATTTAATAGCGACGGCTAAAGCAATCGCGGCCGGCTTACCCTTAGGTGCAATAATTGGGCGAAGCAAAGTAATGGATTTACCGAAGGGATCCCACGCCAATACATTCGGCGGTAACCCTGTGGCGTTAGCGGCTGGAATAGAAGTGATCAATGTCATACGGGATGAGGGTCTCCTGGAAAATGCGTCGCGAGTTGGCGAGTATATTAAGAATAGATTCAAGGAAGAAATGGATTCCATTGATCTAATTGGAGATGTAAGGGGCCTTGGATTAATGATTGGGGTTGAATTAGTGCGTAATAGGAAGACCAAGGAATATGCGAAGAAAGAGATCGAGGAGGTCCTGATGAATAGCTTCAGGAGGGGGGTTGCGGTGATATCGTCAGGCTACTCCACTATAAGAATAGCTCCCCCACTTAATTTACCAATGGAGTTAGCATCTAAGGCTGTTGATATAATTATTGATTCGATAAAGAAAGTGGATAGGGAGAGGGTTAGGTAGTTGTTTCTTCTTCTAGGTACCATTCCAATATGTATTCTTTTTGGTCGGCTATTGTTCTTGCCTCCTCATATGCTTCCCTCCATGTCTTGAATCTCCCCGCTATTCTCCACCCCATTCCAGTCAACTCGGCGTCCCCGCTCCTCCCAGTCACTAGGACGCGCGCACTCCCCTCATTAATCAAAACCATATATACACTAGCCATACAAATTAACCCAAACAACTCCCTTATAAACCCAAACCATAACCAAGCACCTGAGAACACCAAAACTTTCACAAAACAATACATACAAATACAGCTCCTAACGAGCTATAATTGATAAAACGAACGACAAACCTCGCCCCTTCAGGGCGGGGAGGAGGTCAGTTGAATAAACGGTAACGCTTAAAAACCCGCCTAAACAATAGTTTAGCAAATGGCCATAAATATCAAAAAAAGTTTACAGCGGAGCCCCCTCAGGATCTCTCTCCTAGCGGTTCTCAGCGCGGTAGCCGTATCCCTGGAACTACTTAGGATAGAGTTCCCCTTCCCGCTTGCCCCCTTCTTAAAGTATGATTTAGTTGGCGTTCCCCTTTTATTGCTGGCCATGATTTCAGGTAATCGAGATGCATTGCTTGGTGCCACNGTAACCGCAGTGGCAGTATTCATAGCAACGGGCGACCCAATCGGCGCGTCCATGAAGTGGCTAGCAGAAGTTGCGACGTTTATTCCATTCACCATAATATACGGCAAGAACCGTGTAAGGGCATCCCTAGCCATAGTTGCGGCGACAGCATCGAGGACTCTAGTAATGGATCTCGCAAATCTTCTCGTTACTCCTTATTGGTTAATGTTCTTTGCACACGCTTGCTCAGCATATTTAGAATGCCTCAAGACTGTTGAGGTATTGATTCCCGTTATTTCCATATTTAACGCGTCGCTTGCCTTGATATACATAGCGATAACAGTGCCTCTCTATGAGTATATGGCTAAGTACTTGGGGTCCCAATTATGGGGGTTACGGTAAGCGATCTATGGTTTAGGTATAGTGGATCCGATAAGTGGGCATTGAGGGGGATCAATTTAATTATTAATCCAGGTGAGGTGGCCTTATTAATAGGTAGGTCTGGTGCAGGTAAATCCACCTTAATTAAGGCAATAGCCGGCCTCCTACGCGATAGGGGGGAATCACGGGGAAAAATAGTGACCAGCAAGGTTTACCCCGTTCTCCAGAATCCCGAGAATCAATTAATAGAATTNACGGTAAGGGATGAATTGGAGGGCGTCGCGCCATGGATTACGAGGCTATTGGGTCTTGATCAATTAATGGATAGGCGCATCTTTGAACTAAGCGGCGGCGAGCAGCAGAGGGTGGTCTTAGCGAGGGCAATGATGAGCGACGCAGATGTTTTTTTATTGGATGAACCAACCATGTGGCTCGACATTGATTCCATATCGAGGCTTCTCGAGATAATATGGATGATACGGCTACGTGGAAAGACGCTCATAATAAGCGAGCATAGGTATCATTATTTCCTACCAATTACGGATAAGGTTCTTCTAATGGTTGATGGATCAATAGAACTCCAGGGCGCGCCGCGGGATGTTTTATCATCAAGTGAGCTTCACCGCATTGTTGGGGTTCCATCATTCATGGAGATTTGGGAAGCAATGGGTGGACGAGCCATACTTACGGTGAGTGAGATTGCAAGTAATTGAGATGAGGGATATTTGGTTTAAGTATGATGGTGACTGGATAATGCGCGGCATAAATAAGTCAATAAATGAGGGCACAATAATGGGTTTACTGGGAAAAAGCGGCTCCGGTAAGACGACCCTACTTAAGATATTGGTTGGCGCTAGGAAGCCAAATAGGGGTCGAGTATCAATTCTAGGCCTCAATCCGCGGAATGCGCGTGGGTTATTGGCTTACGTTCCTCAAAATCCATCTCACGCATTCTATATGCCGACCGTTCTTGAGGAGGTTATGGATTCCTTGATCGGCATGAAGGGGCTTTCTAGAATCGATGCAGAGAAGGCCGCTCAAGATATACTAAACATCTTTGGATTAGGGGAGTATATTGCCGAGAATCCATTTAATTTATCTTGGGGTGAACAGAGAAGATTATCTCTGGCGGTGATAGCTGCCTATAGTCCTCGCGTTGTGCTGTTGGATGAACCATCTACTGGGCTATCATATAAAGATAGGAAGTGGGTCGCGGCTTTATTAAGGGGCTTGCGGTCAACCATGGTGGTTGCCACTCATGATGTTGATTTCCTGCTTCAATTAGGAGTTAATGATGTGGTTGAGATCAGTGATGGGGTTTTAGTTCCGGTCTCATGCCGGGAATTAGTGGCTAGATCTGAGTTATCGATGGTTCTCTACGGAAGGGAAATGATGGATGAAACCGCTTCATGTGATGTAAGTGAAATACTTCGGCGATTAAGGCATGTCGGCGATAACTAGCCTATCATACTCCCCAGGAAACACTGTTCTTCATAGGGCAAGCATATG
This sequence comes from Thermocladium sp. ECH_B, assembly GCA_001516585.1. NCBI lineage: Archaea > Thermoproteati > Thermoproteota > Thermoprotei > Thermoproteales > Thermoproteaceae > Thermocladium > Thermocladium sp. ECH_B. The sequence continues at coordinate 14,518 of LOBW01000023.1, read as the reverse complement.
GGGTAAGTTAATCATTTTGATTGCCATAATAATTGGGCTCCTCATTAACTACAGAACATTTATTGCATCCATTATAATTATTTCTGCATTAACAGTTATTTCGGGGCAGGTCCGCAGGTTAATTATTTTATTGAAGTACTTGGCCCCCATAATATTAGCTACAATAGCCCTTTACGGCATCTCAGTGCTATTGAATGGTTACTCCTCCATCTCTATTTCGGCATCGCTTTTTTACATTGCATTGAACTCCATCAAATTAATTGCATCGCTTTCGTTCGTAGTAACCATTATAAATACGACCAATCCAAGACATGCCGAGGCATTGCTTTATAGGCTTGGATTCGCCGACTTAGCATTAGTTCTTCACTTAGTTATAAGAATGATTCCCGTGATATCATCAGAGATAGAGAACATAAGGATATCCACTAGGCTAAGGGGTTCTGGGTCAAGCTCCATTAAATTCTTGATACCAGTGATCGCGAATTCATTATTTAGGGCAAGGGATCTCGCCGATGCCATAACATTAAGAGGCGCACGTGCATTAAATGTTCCCAGCCCCAATCGAATTGATGCGGCTCTCGCATTACCTGTGCTGCTTATCCTGATCTTATTGGCCTAGAAACTCACCCGTCTCCTCATTCTTAATGCATTGCTTGACCTGAATCTTTCCTCCATCCATGGGTCGCCATTATCGTGGTATCCCAATTCCTCCCAATAACCAGCCTCATCATCTCTCATCACTGCTAGTCGTGATAGGTATTTCGCTGATTTCCACGCGTAGCGACTCGGTACAATTAATCTAAGGGGGAATCCATGTTTTCGCGGGAGCAATGAATTATTCATGGCATAGGCAACTATGCTTTCCTCTCCCATTAACGCGCTTAGCGGCATATTAGTTGTGTAGCCATCAAGCCCAACCGCCATTACGAAGTCGCCTCGAGGCTTAGCTAGATTAAGTAAATACTTCGTCTGTACTCCCCTCCACCTAACGCTGCTTACGCTCCATCCAGTGACGCAATGAAAATCAGCCACTAGATCCACGCAAGGTAATTTAGTTAATAGATCAGTGAATGCTATATTCAATTCATTCTCGACCTCCCCATCCACTCTCAGGAAGACGCTGCTTGGATCTGGTTCTGGACCTGGATCAAATGCATCATATATTATGAACCTAGGCACTGGTTTTTGGTTAGGCGGCCACTCCCTCTTGTAATGTACTTCATTACACTTCCTATTAAGAGCATTATCGATTAATTGCGTGAGTTCCATTATTTCTCTCCTTGTTGGGGATTAATATATGAATATTGTTTTAGCACCTAGAAACTAGTTAAGTGGAAACCCTTAAATTGAGAAGGCAAGGATTACAGCGATGGATTCATCAAGTGTGCCGGGCTTGGATCGCATAGTTAAGATAGCGTATGAGTTAGGGGTTGGAGATGCATTGATGCATTCATTGGAGGGTAAGGCATCTATTAAGGACATAGTTGAGCTTTATCGAGCACCCCTCTGGTTGATTGGCGCAGCGGCTCGCGCCGTAACGGACTCAATAAGCGGTAAAAGGGTTGGCTTCATTGTGAATGTCATCTTCAATTATACCAATGTCTGCGTAATTGGGTGTAAATTCTGCGCATTCTATCGAAGGCCTGGAGCCAGCGATTCATATAGAATAGATGTGAAGGAATCGATCAAGCGCATAGAGGAATATTGGCGTAATTACAGAATAAGGCAAGTCCTATTTCAGGGAGGCGTTGATCCCGGCATACCTATCGAGTATTATGAAGAGGCATTCAGGGGAATAAAGTCATCCACTCGTGGGGAGGTTGCCATTCATGGGCTAAGCGTGGTTGAGATAGAGTGGCTGGCTAAGTCTCATGGCGTATCAATAAAGGAATTAGTAACTAGACTAAAGGAAGCCGGGCTAGATAGCGTGCCAGGCGGAGGCGCGGAGATACTGAGCAATAGGGTTAGGAAATTGATTTCTCCCATTAAGAGCTCCGCCGAGGAGTGGCTGGCGGTAATGGATCAAGTAATGGAGTTAGGCATACCGATAAGCGCAACAATGGTTTATGGCCATATCGAGACCCTTGAGGAGAGGGCAGAGCACTTGCTTAAATTGCTGGAGCTACAGAGACGCCGGGGCCTTATCTTGGCATTCACCGCATGGAACTTTGAGCCGGAGAACACGGAATTATCAAGGGATGTCCCGTACCCCCTGGGCGGCACCGAATTGCTTCGCACGGTAGCGATTGCCCGCTTGGTTTTCAGAGATGAATTGAAGTGGATACAGGCCGGATGGTTAACGGCGGGAACTAGGTTAGGCCAAGTGTCGTTGGATTATGGTGCAAATGATTGGGGCGGCACACTTTATGAGGAGCGAGTCATGCCTGCGGCCGGCGTTCCATTGCCTCATCTAGCGCGCGAATCAATTATGAGGACGATAAGCGGCGCTGGGTATATCGGTTATGAGAGGGATAATTGGTACAGGCCAATAATGGATAAATAATTGCTGTCCAATTTAAATCATCGCAAGGAAGGGTTTAAGAATGCAAAATGGGGTTAGCGTGAGCTGCTCTCGCCCTGAAGGGCGAGGCTTATCGCCTCCTTTACCCCCAACTTTATAAAAATGGTTCTGCATTATCTTGTGTTTATTTCTATGAATCCATCGCTGGTCTCGCTTGCCTCATAGGTCTTAAGCGGTAGTTTCACTTTCTCGGTTTCGCATTCTTCATCTGGCTTAATCTTGGCTTTAGCTATTAATTGTCCCGTCCTTATGTCGTACTGGGCTTCATGGGCTGGGCAAGTAACTATATAACCATTTACCTTAGTAAGCAATGCGCAACCCATGTGTGCGCAAACCGCATCCATTGCATATAGCCTCCCCTCTACCTTAGCCACCAACACCGGTCTATTATTTACCCATGTTATGATCGAGTTTTCTTTATCGAACACTTTGGTGGATATGCGTATCTTCATGCAATTACTTAAATAATTTAAATTTAAATAGTTTGCTATTGATTAATGATAAAACGAACGATAAACCTCGCTGGGCGGGGAGGAGGTCAATCGCTTGGCAGTTCCATAAAGGACAGCGATATGTCTATGCCGTGCCGTAACTTATACCTCCTTACCGACTCATATATTGCTAGGCCCATGATAAAGGGTAAACAAGACTCGACCAATATGATCACGGGCGATTGAGGCACTAAATATATGGCTGGATACTTGATCCAGAAGAACGCATAGATGGACATAACCATGATATCAAGCAATGATAAGCAAAGTAATGCAGCCCTATTAATTCCTAATCTGTGCCTACCCATTGCCGCGCTGTATATGATCAATAGACCTATTGCCATCCATGTGAATAACAACAACATCAATCCATCTATATCTATGGCGCTGCTGAATACATACCCAAACGGCGACTCAATCAATAAGTACATCAATGAAGCCGTTATCACCAAGTCCACCAAATGAGCTAATACTGGGGACCTCGTCCTTGGATTGACATATGATACCCAGCTCGGCAATAACCCATCAAATGAGAATGCAAGCAAATATCTACTGATCTGTATCACGACGCCGGTCATAGGCGCTATGTACCACAATGATGACCCGATAATTATAATGAGTTGCATTGCATAATTATGCGTAATCGATAAAGCAAATGAAATAGGGTTACTGAAGAGCGGTAATCCCTTGCTTGCCCCAATAATAAATGCAATAAATGCGGCTCCACCCACAACGAATGAAGCAATAACGCCCATTATTGCCGATAATCCGCCTCGCCTAGCCTCGCCGCCCACTGATGCCGGGTAATTCACGTATGCCCACACGGCTGTCGTAAATGCCATTAAGCCAAGGGTGGGATAGTAGCCGTTCATGCCTATGCTCAGCGAACCAAAATTAGAGCTAAGCATTAGCATTGCGGTGATGATAAATGATGCGAAAGCAGCCATGCTTATTGCCATGAATGTCATATGGCCGATCCTGGAGGAGACAATATTAGCTGCAATGACAAGAACCAGAATTATTAATCCAATTATGAATGCGTTTCCCTCAATAATTGAACCCAGTTGGGCATTTAGCATTGATAATCCGTTTCCTAATTGCTCCACCCCGAAGTATGCTAGGACAGCATCATAAAGCATCTCGCCTATCACAAATGAGAAGAATGCAGGAAAACCAATCCTAGGCTCTAATCTGCTGGCGTAGACGTAATCCCCACCATTAACTGGATAACTCTTGGCAATCCAGTACCAAATAGTGACATGCGGAATGAAGAGCAGCCATGAAAGTGCAGCGGCAATAATGAGGTTACCATTGGGCCACGCCGCTGCGCCCGGTATTAGAACAAATGGTATGGCGAGAAAACCATTATATCCCATATTCATGAAGAACAAGGCAAGAGGCCCAACTTCCCTGACCAGGCCTGTGCTTCTCCTCATCATGATTTAGAACCACCCATAAATGCATCCATTGCATTATTCAAATTTATCGATAATCCAAAATCCATTAACGCCATGCCTAGGGCAGTTACGGTCGGCAACATGAATTCTAGGGTGGCGGTATATCCCATGTGGCCTATCCTAATCACCTTACCGCTCAATTCGCCAAGTGATCCGCCAATCATCACCCCGTATTTACGCCACATCGACTCACGGAGGAGTCCATCATTAATGCCGGTTGGTAAGTAAAATGCAGAGACAGATGGACTTGCCCACTCCATTGATGCGGGAACCAGGGTAAGTCCATAGGCATTAACTGCACGTATAACTCGATTCCTTATGTCAATATGCCGCTTATATACTTCATCGAGGCCCTCACGCATTATATGCCTTAATGAAGCAATTAATGCATTGAGAAGAGGCTCGCTGTGGGTGTATGGGAACCCAGATTCCAGGTTTCTCCAGTTCAATAAATTAAGATAGAAACCCTCATATTTGCGATCCTCAATCCTTCTCCAAGCCTCATCGCTTATCGCCATTATGGTGAGGCCCGCAGGAACATTCAATGCTTTCTGGCTACCCCCAATTAATACATCTATTCCCCACTTCACATCTATATTAACCGCGCCAATAGATGAAACCGCATCAACTACGAATAGTTTCCCGCTCCTCTTAACTGCATCAGCCACTTCACGCAATGGATTAAGCACGCCGCTCGGTGTTTCGCAGTGAACCATTGTTACAATAGATGCTTCCGACTCATTTAATGCTTCTTGTAACTCATCTGGATCCACTGGGTGCCTAACATCCCATCTAATAAGGCGAGGTCTTCCTCCATACCGCCTCACAAGCTCCGAGAAGTAGTCGCCGAATACTCCATTGCTTAGGCTTATCACTTCCTCCCCCGGCTTCACTAAATTAGCGACTGCAGCCTCTAGTCCNCTCATTGCCTCGCCCATCCATATAACAACATTATCGCCTCTTGNCCCTATCATTTCGCCGATCATATTACGCGCATCTATGTATTTAGTCATGAACTCAGGATCCAGATCCGGGTTACTAGTCTCTGCACTCAAAGCTTCACGTACATAGGGAGGNTCATGCGTTGGACCCGGAGTCGCTATAATTCTCATGAAAATATAAGTCCACTTCATATTAAATTCCTTGTTAAACGTTTAATAAGGATGGTGAAGTTCCCCATTGCTTGCCGCTAACTCTTCACTGGATTTATACGCATGGGGGAAGCCTCGCCATTTATGGCGGGGATGAGGAGGGTAACTTTATATTAGTGACGTTCCTGTTTTTCTGGTGCCCATCGTGGGGTTTAGGTTCAGAGCATACACCAACGAACAGGCGTTGAGGGCGTTAAAGGCCCAATTGAGGTTGCGTGAGAGACGTGCAACGCCCTTCATTGGGCAAGGCATGCGGGGCGGGAGCCGCCCGTGGCGCCCGTGATCCGCCCACTACCCGTGATGATGGGCAAGGCGGGGCAAGGAAGCGGGAAGCCCCTTAAGGATGGGGTAGCTCACATTTAAAAATCAAGAACCGTTTATCTTAAATGGGACGCAGGGTAGCAGTGATAGGGGTCGGCAGAATAGGTACAGCTATTGTACGTGGGTTTCTTGCCAATGGTTATTCAATTAATGATGTGGTGGGCACAGTTAGGCGGGTTGAGAGCATGGATAAGGTCAAGAATCAATTGCCAATAACAGTAACCACTGATAACTCCATCGCCGCCTCAGCTGATATAATAGTCGTGTCTGTGAAGCCTAGGCAAGTACTTGAAGCATTATCACGGATCAGCGATCAATTAAGGCCTGATCAATTGCTGGTATCGGTGGTTGCAGGCGTGCCTACTCACGTTATTGAGGAACTAGTTCCATGTAGGGTGATCAGGGCCATGCCAAGCATAGGCATAACGAGGTCAAGAGGAGTTACTGTGGTCTCTAGGGGAATAAGGGCCAGCGATAATGATGTGAACGATGTATGTGGGGTATTTAAGTCGCTTGGCAAGTGCTATATAATGGATGAGCAGTATATGAATGCAGTAACTGCATTGAGCGGGAGCGGACCTGCCTTCATAGCTATGATGCTTGATGCAATGCAGGAGGCTGGAGTACTTATAGGCCTGCCAAGCGATATTTCCTGGAGACTCGTCATGGATACTGTTGAAGCGACACTGGAATTGCTGCGTGATGAGGATCCAGCCTCATTAATACATAGCGTCGCGACGCCGGGTGGCGTGACCATAAATGGGATTTGGAGAGGGGAGGAGAGGGGTATTCGTGGAATAATAATGGATATGATTGAGGCAACGAATAGGCGGGGAATCGATATAAGTCGCGAATTAATAGATGAAATAAGGAGATTCGCTGGGAAACCGGCATGAATAGCCTTAAATTGCTTGGCAGAATCGCTTGGATTTACTCNACCCTAATAAGTATACCAATACGTGGGTTACATGAGTTAGTAATTAGGAATATACCTGACCGATCATCGGTGCTGGACATTGGCTGCGGCCCCGGCCTACTTGATGNCGAACTCCAACTAAGGGATAATAAGGNAACATGTGTCGATGCATTGATTCCAATGGCTAAGATATCGACGCGAAGGGGAATCGATGTGGCAGTTGGAAGCATTGAGATGCTTCCTTTACGGGCCTCATCATTTGATGTAGCGATCACCACATTAGTAATGCATCAAGTGAAGAATAGGGGAAAGGCAATTAGTGAGGTGATGACTGCCCTTAAACCAGGCGGTTACTGGGTAGCGGCTGAATTCATTAAGAGGACATTAATTAATTGGGCCTTCATGGATTATGGGCCATTTCAGCATCCAGGAAAAATAATTAGTAAGTGGAGATTCGGGGTAGCGATACTACTAATAAGAAGAGCGACAAATCCTTGCTAGGTCTGTGGTAATTTATGGGAATGCCTTAACTATTAATGTTTGATACAGGATCCAGTAGCCGTAGTTTCTTGATGAAATAATGATGGGTATCTTATATTGCCCAGCCACTGTCGGCATAACTACTGCCTCTATGGTAGCCTCGCCAGGCGTAAGCACATGACTAGAGGAGTCCCTGCAACACACTACATCAAGCTTTATATTGCNGCCCGTCTCATTAGTTACACGTATGCCAATGCGTGTTTCCCTATTTATTATAGTCTCGATCACGTCGTTAATTAGGCTCGCATGAATCTTCTCCATGGAATTGCCAGCCTCATTCCTTGCCTTGCTTAGCCATTCATCTATCATGAAGTTGCTCCAATAATCGCTCCACCAATAGTCGCTATCTAATGCGTGCCACATCGCATTCCTAGCAGTAACTAGCTTAGTGCCCAGCATGGCTTCGGCCCCTAATATGAATCTATATGTATCCACGGCCTTGATCCAGTATTTATCATGCTCAACGCGCTCCCCCCTCCATTTCGAGAAGCCGCCTAACCAAGACGTGGTCGGGATATATGTTAGCGTTCTTCCGCCAGTCATGGCTTCACTGAGCTTGACGGTGGTTATGATGCCATCCCTTTGAAGTTTCTCCAAGTATGTGTAAAGAATATCCAGCTCCACTGCAACGNGTCGAGGCGTTTTTGACATAGCTATGAAGTTCTCTCCATCTAGTGCAATTACCACGAGGGGATTAAGTCCATCAACCCTAAATGCATCCATTATTATGCGCCTAGCCATTCTATCGGCATGCCTATCATCAAACAAATTATTCTCGAATGCCAATATATCGCTTATCCGTTGATCCCTGAAGAATATAGTGAAGCCGCCTAACTTATATGGCTCATATATGGATCCCTTATCCCCCACAGAGCCTGGAAAGTGATTCTTACCGCATAGCACCGTATACTTGAGGCCGGCATTAACGTAAATGTCGAGAAGCGACATGTCCCAAGCCATTTCGGGGGTCCATATGCCCTGCGGCTCAATTCCAAGTATGCTCCTAGTCACGTCAGCGCCTGTTCTAACCTCTTCATCCACTATATCCCGCATTCCATGGGTCGCGACCAGGTATCCCGCTATAGTATGCGCATATAGGCTGGTCAATGCCTCGACCTGACCCCTATGTACCTGTGATTTAAATAATTCAAGGGTATCCGCGATTTTCTTGACTTGGTCGGAGTCCTTCCCATATTGATGTCCATCCATTAACCTATATCCTCTCTCTATGGCGTCGCTCCACTGCTTTAATAGGCTGGGCGATAAATTCACTGTAGTCTTCACTTCCTTATGCTTCTCATTTAGATATGCGTGAAATGCATAGGGGCCCCCGTTAAAGGTGGGGGCCAATGAATTATCAGCAATGTATCTGAATGCCCAATCCATATAGTAATCGCCACTAGGTAAGTACCATGGCGGTTGATGCATATGATAAACCAATGCAAGCTGAATGCGTTTAGCCACATCAATTACATATGCCCTAACATTATCTGATACAGATCTTCCATCGTAATTAATATCGGCATTAACCATTAACACCCCTCCCCGTTTCAAGTCGGTCTGAATCTCCATTATCTTGCGTTCTCCCCCTATTAATGCAACTTTCTCCTCATGATCCAATATTTTCTCATTCTCAAGAGTTGCAGTGATCCTGATGGATAATGTTATCACATGGTCATTCTCATTCAATGCATGGATTATTATTATGGCCTTATCGCCGACCCTATATATGGGCTTATCCGTGGTTAAATATATCATTTACAGCCATAATTGAGGCTTGGACTAAATTAAAGTATTTCGTTTAAAAGAAACAAGGCATAGGCACCTTCCTCTAAGTGAGCAATGCTTAATAATGCTCTTGCCTTCATGATCGCCAGTGAAGGTAGTTATATTGGGGATAGATGGATATCTTGGATGGCCTCTTGCATTAAGGTTAGCGAGCAAGGGACATGAAGTCATCGGCATTGATAATTTCAGCACTAGGCGCGAATTAGAGGAGGTGGGGGCATGGTCTGCGCTCCCCATAGCATCAATGCAGGAAAGAATAAAGGCCGCGCGGGAATTAATGGGCGCCGATATAAGATTCATAGAAGGCGATGTGACTAATTATGCTATTGTTAAAAAGGTTATTGAGGAGAAACCAGATGCTGTTGTTCACTTTGCTGANCAGAAATCAGCACCATACTCAATGATTGATCTGGACCACGCTAGGTATACAATGATGAATAATTTGATTAGTACGCTGAATTTGATTTACGCCATTAAGGAGGCTTCGCCTAAGACTCATATATTGAAGATGGGAACCCTCGGCGAGTATGGCACTCCTAACTTCGATATACCCGAGTCAGCCACCGTGAAAGCGATTATAGATAATAAGGAAGATGATATAATCGTGCCAAGATGGGCTGGCAGCTGGTATCATTGGTCCAAGGTATATGATAGCTATAATTTAATCTATGCAAATAAGCTATGGGGATTAACAATCACCGATATTCATCAGGGCCCGGTTTATGGAACTAGAATACCGGAGATAAACGATGAGAGGCTATTCACTAGGTTTGATTTCGATGATGTCTGGGGAACAGTGGTGAACAGGTATTGCGCGCAAGCCGTGATAGGTCATCCCCTTACTGTGTATGGTAAGGGAAACCAAGTACGGGGCTTCATATCGCTTGAGGATAGCATAGACTCCATTTACTTGCTGCTCACTCATCCGCCAGAGGATGGGGAATATAGAGTGGTTCATCAATATAGGGAGACGCATTCCGTGAATGAAATAGCCCAAATAGTTAGGGATGCTGCAGCCGACTTTGGGATTCATGTAGATATAGAGCACATACCTAATCCCCGCGTAGAGAAAGAGGAGCATTACTATAATCCGATTCGCCGCGTATTGCCTGGGCTTGGCATGTTTGGGTTAAACAAGGATCTTAGGGATGAGGTCAAGGTAATTCTACGCGACGTGCTTCCATATAAAGATAGAATAGAGGCTAAACGATCAATTATAATGCCGAGAATACGGTGGAGATAGTGTGGGGCTTAGGCGTGATATAGCCATAGTGGTCACATATAGGATGCTGCTTAACTTGGCTGGGCTCCTCCTTCCTTTATCTACGCCGATGGATGCCAGCACATGGGTATCAATAAACTATGGGGCATTAGCCATTGGCGGCCTAATCGGTTATTTAAGCGGGTTCAGGGCTCCACAGAAGATATTCATGGCCATGATACCCATATTCTTCATTTGGTATCCCTACACCATGCCTCTCATAATGATCGGGCTTGGCATCCTTGATCCCCTCGCTACTCCCCTCATTTATGAAGCTTATGGAGATAAGGCCCTTTCCCTTGTGTATTCATTGACATCATTCAGCATAGCCGCCAGCGGCTTGCTTCTATTGGTTCCGCCCTTTATTCCATTTATGACCCTACCCCTCACATTATTCCTGCCTTCAATTACAAGAAAAGTGAATGTCAGGCAGGCAGTTTCGTCGACATTAAACATGGAGATAATTATATTTGCATCATCTACATTTATATTGGGAGGACTATATACTATTTTCCTGGCTAGAGTAAGTGGAATGCCTTACTCCAGGTATGAATTAGCAATAGCGGCAGCATCGATGGGATTAATGAGGCTCTTATCCTATAAGATTAAGAGCTGGGTCTATGAATTGATAATTATGGCTGGGTTTGGCTTTATGGCTTTCCTACTTAATGCTGAGTTATTTCTTTTATTCATATTGCCATACTCCATGATTTATCCTGTCATAGCTATGGTGGCTGGAAAACGAGGTGGACGCGATCCAACGACTGCAATTAATGCGGCATTTGCCGGGGTTGGCACTGGTTCCGCCATTCTTCCAGAGGCTTCTAAATATATCAATGCATTGATTTTTCCGATTGCTTTGATTATAATGAATGGATTAATGATAATGCTTAATGAAGTTAATCACCGCTTACATTTAAATCATAAATATAAATCTTACTAATTAGTTCTGAGCAGCTTTTTAAATCTCATGGTTCAGCCATTGATTAGTGGATGTAAGTTTCCTAGTGCAGTACGGTAGGGTAGGTAGATCCATTAGGTCAGGCATACGCATGAGGCTATCCACGCTGCCTCCGGGGATTAATTATAGGATAATGGGGGAACCCATCATGTCCACCAAGTTCAATGAGTATGGATTAAGCTCATTCTCCATGTTTAAAACCGTGATTCGCATCTTTTTCGACAATATTTCCCCATTAAGTGGTGACGTGATTCATGCATTCTTTTGGTGGTACCGCAGAATGGGCGATAATTGGATACTTGAAAATGATCAAAGCCTGAGCCAATTCTTCCGTATCTATGGGAATCGTGGCAGGGTTCCTCAATTTATAAGTGACTTCATGTATAGGAAAGCCACTGTAATTACTTGGACTAATTGGGCTAGGCTGGGCTTTATTAGGGATGGCTTCCAAGAAGATAGGATACATGTAATTGATCTACCAGTTTGGCCACAGTGGATAAATATCGGTAGAAAAATTGAGAACAGCGTAATATTTGTTGGGATTGATTTCTACTTGAAGGGCGGCGACACGGCGCTTGGAATATTTAAGGAGCTCAAGGAAAGATGGGGCAGTAAAGTGAAAACCACATACATAGGCTCCATACCTAATGAGTATAAGAATGGGTTGCGATATGTGGATGAATATTATCCGCCCTCTCCATCCAGCACCGTGATGAGGAAAATAGGGGAATCCCAAGTCTTAATATTGCCATCCAGGTGGGATGCATATGGAATCACCGCGCTTGAGGCTATGATGCGCGGCACAGCTGTGGTTTCCAGCTCCGCCGGAGGCTTACCTGAAGTGGTGGGGGATGCAGGCATTATATGTAGGAATAATTTATGCATGCTTGACGCTGTGGAGGATTTATTAATGGATACATCAATGCTGAAGAGACAGATCAATAATCAACTAGAGACTTTGGCCACTAGGCACAATCCTGAGAGAGTGACTCAATCATTAAGTGAGGTATATGAATCATTCATGCGCCGCTGATATGGACGCGTGCCTCTCCAGAACTTCTCCTCCTCATCACTTGAGTTGTTATACTCAACCGGGTCCTTGACCCCATTTATTTTGAATGCTATCCTCCTCATGTAGCATGGACCGCATACGCCGCAGTGCTTCTCTCCATCCTCATAACAGCTCCACGTATATTCAAGTGGGGCGTTAGCCTCTAGGCCTAGCTTAACTATTTCATGCTTCACTAGGTTCCCAACAGGCATAACTAGTTCAACCCTCTTTTGGGGCCCGGTTGCGTAGGGTAATACATTATTAAGTAACCTAATGAACTCCATCTCATTATCAGGATAAGCCCCGCTCTCCTCCAAGTTAACCCCAGTGGCCACAACATCGTATCCCCAGGCCTCGGCAATTGCAGTGGCTAGAGCTATAAACACGAAATTACGGGCCGGCACCCATTCGTGAGCGAATTCAGCGCCCGCCTCGCCTCCCCGCGACTTATTTATATTGCCTTCGCCGAGAAGCGGGGAGCGCCCGACAACTTTAAAGAAATCCATGTCGATTTCTATTAATTGAACATTCATATCCCTCGCAATGGCTCTAATCGCCTCCAGCTCCCTGTTCTCGGCTTTATGCCTATAATTAAAATGGAGAAGAGACACTTCATAACCGTCTTGCCTCAACTTAGCGGCCGCCGTGGTGGAATCAAGACCACCACTCGCTATGACTAATGCTCTCTTTTTCTTCCGATCACTTGTTTGCTTCCATAGGCTAACTTCCCGCCAGGACCCGTTAATATCCACCTCAATTAACGAGTATGGATTAATTCGCTTAACTACATTGCTTTCCCATGGGGCTTTTCCTGGTTCCTCCAGGTAGTAATCCATGCTTGAGAAAAATAGGACATTAAGTTCCTTGTCCCACATGATGTAGAGAGGCTTGAAATTAGTTGCTAACCACATTTTTCCTGGCCTCCTCTTATCGATAATTGATAATGCGTATGATCCCACNACCTCATCCCTGAGAATCCGCTGCAGATCGGTTATTGATCCATCCCACTCATGCTCAAGCAGAGGTGGGATTATTGATGAATCTATTTTACTGGTTTTCCTAATATTAAGCCGCCTCTCTAGGTCTAAATCATTGGCTATGGTGCCATTATGCGTGACAGCTATGTTGTTTCCAATTATGGGCTGAATGTCGTTCAACCCCTTCTCAACAACGTGCTCAGTGGTTGGTTCAGCCCTATTATTAGCTATCACTGCGATAGCTTCCTTCGATAGAAAGCCTCGCTTCCCAGGTAAATTATTAGATGCACGTCCAATGCCTTTTAATTCCTTGAATAATCCATCCCTGGTTAAGTAAACGATGCCCCAGCTATCCCTGCCCCTCTCCTCTGCTTTTATCATTATTTTAATGATTTTCTCCTCTATAGCCCTTGCTCTATCATTATCCAGCGATCCAAATATCAGAGCTCCGCTTATGGAGCAATCCATTGCTTCGCCTAATCATGATGCCTTTATAATTGTTTTCAACTTTAGGGAAACAGAGCTCTTCCGTCCCTAATGGGCGATGTTTATCACTCTTTTACTTATCATCAAAAGCATGAAGAACCATAAAAGGCAGTAATGCAACAGCTCCATCTTTGATTCAAGTACCTCGATTGTCAATCTGCCTAATAATTTATGCGTTGAAAACGAACCAAAGAAAGTGGATTAGGTTATTTTAAGTATATAAAATGTGCTTTATTTTAAGTGAGCTACCCCGCCCTTAAGGGGCTTCCCGCTTCCCCGCCCCGCCTTGCCCGTAGCCGAAGCCACGGGTAGTGGGCGGAGCTCCACGGGCACCACGGGCGACTCCCACCCTGCACACCTCAAATGATTGAGCGCCGAATTATAATCCCTATCCACGGTCCAGCCACACTTGGGGCACGAGAAGACGCGATCATTCAAAGTTAAGTCATCCTTTACATAACCACACTTGGCGCACGCCTTCGAGGAATTCCTAGGATCCACTAGGATGAACCCCTACCCATACTTCCCCAACTGATACTCCACGATGCCCCTAAGCTCATGAAAAGCGACATCATGAAGCCTCATCCTCACCCCTCT
>LOBW01000022.1 GCA_001516585.1 Thermocladium sp. ECH_B | reverse complement strand
TTATATTTCTATTTTGTCTTGGGAAATTTTTTCATGCTTTTCCGCGTCTCGCAGAGTTTTCCCAAGGTCGGGGAAGGAGAATTCCTTGGGAAAAAACAAAAACGCAATACTTAAATATAAAAAGTATATAAGTTTTCAGCAGAATCTACAAAAGAATTGAAACCTGATTTCAGCTTATACGGATTAACCATTAATTTATGTGCAGAATCTACAAAAGAATTGAAACGATTGCCTCGCTTCTTGATGGGTATATGCCTAGTTTCACGCAGAATCTACAAAAGAATTGAAACCATGAAATCATTGCGACTATATAGTATTCCCAGAATTTTATAGCAGAATCTACAAAAGAATTGAAACATAAGGGACTTATCCCTAATAACAATACTCGCATCAACCTGCAGAATCTACAAAAGAATTGAAACCCAGCCTCAGTACACCAACCCTGATTCCTAGCATAACCAGCAGAATCTACAAAAGAATTGAAACTCTCAACCCCCCTCACGCAGGCCTCCTCATCCCCCTCAAAGCAGAATCTACAAAAGAATTGAAACCTATTTGTACTTCCTGATTTATTTCCTCCGTATTTTGTTGCAGAATCTACAAAAGAATTGAAACTCAATTAATTCATAACTATTCTTATTAACGGCATGCACGCAGAATCTACAAAAGAATTGAAACTTTAGTAATTCAAAGCCACATGGTCTAAAGTGGATATTATGCAGAATCTACAAAAGAATTGAAACAGATTAAACTGAACAAAGCCCAACCCATAGAGTGGGGTAGAATCTACAAAAGAATTGAAACTCGCAGACTTGTTGTAAGTCTTGAGCTTGTAAGGGCATCAATGTAGAATCTACAAAAGAATTGAAATAATATTTTCTCTTGATAAATAATTAAGTTTTGTAGCCATTGGAGTTGTTCTGGGATCTAGTTTAAGCAATTGCTTTAAATGGTTTAATTGCCTCGCTTCTGCATGATACTCTCGGGAGATGCAATTAATAGGTTGATAAGGGCCGGTTCTCTGGTTATCGAACCGCTTTCCCCTGATACCGTTAGGGAGAATGGGGTTGATCTCAGGGTTGGTAATCAGTACGCGATTTACTCGTTTAATGACCAAGTGATTGATCCCTGTAATCTAGATAATGCTAGGGATCTCTATAGTATAGTGGAGGCTAAGGATGGTAAGATAGTTGTTCCCCCCCGAAACTTCGTGCTCCTCACAACAACGGAGTACGTGAAGTTTCCGAGCAATGCCATAGGCCTATGCAACTTGAGGAGCACGGTGGCTAGGTATGGGCTCTCGAGTCCTCCAACCGTTATAGATGCTGGGTTTGAGGGCAACGTAACCATCGAGATAGTTAACTCGAGTAGTAATTATATAGTGTTGAGGCCCGGCATGAGGTTCCTCCACGTCGTCCTATCCACCATAGAGGGGGAGGCAAAGTATGTGGGTAAGTACTTGGGGCAGCGGGGCGTGACCCCGCCTAAGGGCCTCCGTGACGAGTGCAAATAAATGCGTGGAAAGCTATATTAACCATTCATTGGCCATAGATTCATGAGCGGAGGCGATCCAGTCGTTAAGAGAATGGCTGAATTAATGAGGGAAGGCGCAGCATTAACGCAGTACGCGTGCCCTAATTGTGGTACTCCTCTTCTTCGCCTAAAGAACGGAAAGTATTACTGCGCCAAGTGCAGCAGGGAAGTAGTGCTGGTGAGAAGCGATGAGGAGGAGAAGACCGTATCCATCAGGTACGGATTAATCGGCGTGCGCGATGCCGTTTATGAGAAGGTAATGACGGTATCCAAGGAACTAGAATCAGCGAGGGACCTGGATGACGTCGATAAATCGATCACTGCCTTAATCAATCTCCTACGTGCCCTCGACATGCTTAACCACCTAATAACAGAGGAGAAGAGGAATAGGAGGCCCCATTAATTAGCCGAAATATTGGTCGTGACTCATTGAGCGTAATCACTTATTGATCAGTTCGTGGGTTCCAAATCACGCCTCATCACTTAATAACCATCATCACTCAAAACAAGCATTAAGCAATGAATTAAAACTTTCCCAGAGAATAATATTATAATAAAGGGAACTGCAAAGCCTCGTCTTAGGGGCTGGGTAGAGTTTTTAGCGATCTAGTTATTACCCTGGCCCTTCCTTGATCATTTTTGGGAAGTGAAAAATAGCAATGCCAGGAGAAGAGAAGAGAGCAGCACTTCACAGGTGCGCGTAACCCTCAAGATATTGGGGAACTCCTACCGAATAGTTGGGAGGAGGCCAGAATCCCAGCTATGTACTATTATATTTAGGCACATGCATATCCTCAATTAGGAGGGTTAAAACACTACTTGACTACCATTTGATGTTTATTAAGACTAGAGCTCAAAGGGGGCGAAAAACACTCAGTGTGGAGCTCACATTCCCGAATACGATATTTCCCCTTACTTAATGGATTAACCTTAACTTTAATTGAGATTAATTAGCTTAATCCCTTTATTGCCTTCTTTATTGCCTTGGCCGTGTCAACTGCATCCGCCTCGGTGAAGAATGGCGAGACAAGTATGCCGAAGATGTGGCTTGATGCCCATTCAGCATTTGGAAGCGGCTTGTACTCCACCTTCTTGCCATAGAATGGACAGGACCAGGGACACCCCATTCCGTGGCCCCTCATTTCCTGGAATAACCTCGTCCTATATAGAGGCACTGGGTAAGCGACGGTAACTGCCTTAATGCCCTCGGCCCTCACTGCATCAACCAATTTATCCCTATTAATGTGAACCTTATCGGAGAGAAGCATCTGGTAAATGTGCCAGGCATGCCTCACGTGGGGCTTGGGGTGCGGCAGGATCAAGGCGTCATTATCTAGGTCGCTTAATTCCTCGGTCAATGCCTTCGCGTACCTAGCCTTATTCTCCACTATTTTCTCAATTCTCCTCAACTGCATGAGGCCCAGGGCGGCCTGGAACTCCGTTAATCTATAATTATAGCCGAGCACGTCGTAGTGATACTTCTCCGTCTCGCCGTGGCTCCTCAGCAGCTTCACTTGGCTCGCTATGCTTGAGTCATTAGTGGCGACGGCGCCGCCCTCCCCCGTGGTTATCGTCTTCGTGGGGTAGAAGCTATGGGTGCTGGCGTGCGCTATTCCCCCAGCCTTTCTCCCCCTATACTCGGCGCCCAGGGACTGAGCCGTATCCTCAATTACGTGTATGCCTCTCTCCCTCGCGATCCTCATGAATTCATCCATCTCAGCTGGGTAACCCGCTAAGTGAACCACCAATATGGCCTTCGTCTTATCGCTTATGACGGACTCAACGCTCATTGGATCCAAGTTAAGGGTTTCCCTATCTATGTCAGCGAATATGGGCACCGCATTCGAGTGAAGTATGGTGGAGGCAGTGGCGACGAATGTGAAGGGAGTAGTCACGACCTCGTCCCCCGGCCCAACCCCAATGGCCTTGAGCGCCAAGTGAATCGATGAGGTGCCGTTGCTGGCAGTGAAGGCGTGCCCAACGCCTAAGTACTTGGCTAGCTCCTCCTCTAACTGCGCATTATACTTGCCATGGAGCGATGATAAATTACCGCTCCTAATTATGTCCCCCACGAGCTTTATGTCCTCCTCCTCTATCCATGGCTTGAACTCGAGAGGATTGCGTCGGACAGGTGAACCGCCGTTTATTGCTAGAGACATGGGAGCGCTCGGCTACTTGGCTTTATTAGTTTTGCTATAGTTTAATTGGCTTCTTCTCCTCTTGAAGCACGTCACATGACAGTATTGATTCGCTGTATCGCCTCGTGTGTCTTATGGCTAATTGAATTACTTCCCTCACCTCGTCCCCATTCACCTCATACACCGTGTTCCTACCGTTCCTAGTGTACCTAACTATTCCGCAATTCCTTAGGCAGGAGAGGTGATGCGACACGAGTGACTCCGACTTACCTATTCCAGCGCTTATTTCCTGCACAGTTGATGCACCCCTCTCCAGCAGGTGCAGCACTATGCGGAGCCTCGTCTCATCAGCCAACGCCGAGAAGAAGGACTCCAATTCCCCTAGAAGTTCCTGCATTAATCATGCATGGCCCCACCTCTTAATAAATGTTTTTTAAAAAATCTGAATAATTGTTCAACTGAATAACTCTTATTAACACACGCACGGCTTGTAAATATATGAAGCTGAAGACAAGCATTAAATCAACCCAATTAAGGTGCGAGAATTGCGGGGTGGAATTAAGCAGCGAAAACCTGTACGCAAGGGAAATCAAGGGCGAGACCCACTACTTCTGCTGCTCCCACTGCGCCGACGCATTCGAGAGGAGGAGCACGAGTGGCTAGGAAACTAATCATAATTGGGGCCGGGGCCGCCGGCTTCGCCGCAATGATTAGGGCAAACGAGTTAGGCGTCAAGCCAACCCTAATCGGGAAGGGACCAATCGGAGGCACATGCGTAAACGTCGGCTGCGTTCCCACGAAGAAAATGCTGAGCATAGGTGAAGCCGCCGCCAAGCAGCCATGTGATCAACCATGCGTGCCGCCCCTCGAGGACGCGGTGAAGGCGAAGGATGCCCTGGTGGCGGCGATGAGGAAGGCGAAGTACGAGGACGTGCTGGCCAGCTATGATGTGGAGTACATAGAGGGACATGCCCACTTCATTTCTCCACGCGCAGTTAAGGTTAATGGAGAGTCGCTGGAGGCGGAGAAATTCATAGTGGCAACGGGCTCTTCCCCCATTATACCCGACATAAGGGGACTCAGGGAGGCCGGGTACTGGACTAATGTGGAGGCGTTATCCCCCAATAGGAGAGTGGAGTCCCTAGTAGTTATAGGCGGTCGCGCCCAGGCCCTGGAATTCGCCCAAATGTATAGGAGGCTCGGGGTCGAGGTAGCGCTTCTCCAGAGGAGCCGAGCCCTAATACCTGACTGGGAGCCTGAGATATCCCTAGCCGCCGCCGAGGTGCTTCAGAGGGACGGCGTCTCTATTCACCTAGGCGTCTCAATTAAGGAGGTAAGGAGGAATGGAGAGGCAAAGATGGTATCGACGAATCTAGGCGACGTGGAGGCTGATGAAGTGTTAATAGCCGCTGGTCGAAGGCCCAACACTGATATTGGGCTTGATGCGGCTGGCGTAAAGTTGGGGGAGAATGGAGGCATATGGGTCACGGATTACTTGGCGACCAGTAATCCAAGCATCTATGCTGCCGGGGATGTATTGGGCGGGCCAATGCTTGAGGCGCTAGCGGGGAGGCAGGGGGCGTTGGCGGCTGAGAACGCGTTAACTGGGTCCAGGAAGGGGGTGGATTTAATGAGCGTCCCCAGGGCAATCTTCATTCAACCAAATGCCGCCTCCGTGGGCCAACGATCAATTAATTCGCCACCCGGCTCCAGGTGGAGCCTTATCCACATGAGGGACGTAGCGAAGGCCAATATATTGGACTCCACACTGGGACTAATAAAGATGGGGATAAGCGGCGAGGGGAGAATAATTGGGGTACACATGCTTGGGGAGAACGCGGCGGAGGTTATTAATGAGGCTGCACTGGCCATTAGGCTGGGTGCAACAATTGATGACTTGATAGATACGGTCCACGTGTTTCCAACCATGGCTGAATCAATTAAGTTAGCCGCCATCTCGTTCAGGAGGGATGTCTCCAAGATGAGTTGCTGCGTCGATTAATGCCCGCAGAAAGCCGCACCCCAAGTAAGCATCGTTGCCCAGCACCCTAGTGGCGCGCCTATACTTAACCACATCGAAGCCGAGCCCAAGGTCGTGCAGAACCATGTTGAGGAGGAGAGTGGAGCTCGATAAACCCATCCTCACTCCCCTAAGCACCTGCATGAATGCATGCATTACGGCAACATTAATCAAGGCCTCCTCAATCGTTGATGCGGGTCCAGGTATGCGCCAAGGATCAAGGGATATATTCCTAATGCGGGCCGAGGGAAGCCCAAGCACTCTCTCTAGGTACGGCTTCCTGAAGAGGGACGCGGTATTCACCGCATTAATGGACTCGGGTTCCCCAAGCAATTGAGCGGAGGCGATGCATTGATTGGAGAGGCTAGTCATTGCCGTGCGTAGCCAGACGCCGCGCCGCGTCACTAATGCGATCACGTGCCTCCCACGCATTTCCATACTCGTTCCCTCGCCGCGGCGTCCTTTATGTAGCCGAAGCCTCGCCTAACAATGCCGCGCCGTATTGCCTCCGCATTGCTCCCATACTCCCCGCTCAAGCAATTGGTTAGGGTGACTCCGCTCCTTGGCCTTAGGTTGAGGGGATTAACTGTTACGGCGGCTTCCTCGATTCCCCAGGGACTCCTTGATGCCTCCTCATTCGTGGATACTATTATGGCGAGCGCCCTCCTGGGGCTAATTGATGCCTTATCCCTTAACCTATTTATTAAATCATCCCTCTTCAGGAGGAAGTCCGATGATGAGGCGAACGATAGCCCGAACCGTATGAGGAGCTTAACGTTGGCGGCCACCTCATTCGGTATATCTAGGGGNGATTGAGTTATCATTACGTAGAACCTATTAAAGTTGCGGCCACTCCTAACGTGAACAGCTAATGTGCTTCCCTCCCCGTTCAGGAAGAATAGGTGCGCCTCATCAATGACCAGGATAGCGTTAGTGGTTCCGGCGGATTCCATGGATTTGAGGAAGAAAACTATGAATGCTATTCTCTGGGCCTCATTGAGGCCACTTATATCCACCCCTATTGATCTACCCCTAGCTCTATTCCTAATCACGTTCCCCAGGAGGGGGTGAGTTGAGGAGAAGGCGTCCACCGTGAAGTACGCTAATCTCCTCAGGAGGCCCTTGGCGGCGTTCTCATCGTCTGTCCCAAGCCTCCTCTCCTCGACTTCCCTTGATAGGTTCATGCTGATCTCCTTAATGCTTTTCCCTCCCTTGGCGTGCTTCATGAATAGGAGCTCCATTGCCGGCGTCAATCTATTAGTCATGTTTGGGAACCTAACCGCGAGGGCCTCATCCAATGCGTCGAGTATTGTGAGGGAATTATCGTCGAAGTCAAAGGGGTTAAGGGGGTACGGGGCATGCATGTCGGTGTATCCCTCATATGTGCCGAAGGCGTCGAATACGATGACTGAGTAATCGCTTCTAATCGTTGAGAGCGACTCCTTTATGAGCGTTGACTTGCCGGTGCCCGTCGTGCCGAGAATCAATGCGTGCCCCTCTATTCTTGGCAGCAGGTCGAACAACATCACTTTAACCAACNCATTGTTAGGGACATGTAGCGGGAAACGCCTGACCTAACCACGTCGCAGGGAACATAGCAATTAGGCAAAATCGCCCCAATTGGTTTCCCCCTACCCCCAGGGGCGTAGAACCCCATCATGGCTGGGCAAGCCTTCAGGGACGCAGCGTAATTGAGGAGCGCATCGCTCGCCTCAAGTCTCTTGGCCCTATGGGTCCTCTGAATAACCACGTAGCCCCCGCCGGCAACCCACTCCTCAATATCGCTGCCTCGCCCCAGGAAGAAGCCGTTCATGCAGGGGGAATCCACTCTGCGGAGCTGAAGCCTCGCCGGGGCCTCGCCTCCACTAACTTGTCTCCGAGTGATTAGTATTATCTTGTCCCTCCCTATTATTAATCGATCCCCCTCGCTAAGTGTCACAGGCGTCCCCGTCTCCATGCTTATGACCGTCATTCTGCCAATTAAGGCATCAATTATGGCTCGACTAATGCCTCTCAACATGATTGATGGAGCCATTCCCAGTTAAATACTTAATGCATGGATGGGAACCAAAGGCAAGGCTGACCTGGAGGCACGTGATCGGCCTTGAGAGGCCCCTAATTATAACTGACTCCCCGGCCACAATCGCATTCAGCACCACGGTGAAGGGNGCATCCCCAGTAACTAGGTACCAATTAATTCTCTCTCCCCTAAGGCGTCCTCGCCGCCATAATAATCCAGGCACGTGATCCACGTATGCATCCCCGCGTAGAAAGAATGAGAAGCCATGGAGCTTGATTGAGGCTAGGAGAAATGCTGAGGCTGCCCTCACATGGCTGCAAATCCTCCCTGCAGCGCCATCAACACAAGTGCAATGCATGTAGTTGCCCTCAATTAATCTAACCATGGCGCCGGAGCCCGAGTCCCTCACGGCCCAGGCATGCATTCCCACGCCCTCCACGGCCAGTTCCATGGGGTACATGGGCCTCACGCTTAGAATCAGTATCATGATGCAGGCCCCACATGATGAATTAAGAAATGTGGATCCAATGATTCCCAATCCACCTCAGGGAAATCCCTATCGAGGCGACTCAATTCATCCAGAGCCCTGATCGAGGCGCGTGCCTCCTCCAATATATGACTCGCGGTACTGAATTTAATGAGCGCCATTAATTGGCAATGAAGGGGCCCGCCCATTATGGCTTCATGTGTGATCGAATTCTTAATTAGGCGATCATATTCATGGCAGTGAATCACTTTAACTTGCTTTAGGGGATCTATAATAAAGGTTTACGAGGCAAGGAATCCAATGATGCTAATTACTCGAGGCGGCCTTGTTCTGGAGTGATGGAGTAAAGCTTTTCATCAAGTGAAAGGGGGCGAGGCCATTGCCATTCATGACTCATGGGCGGAGAGGAAGCGCTTAACGGCGTCCTCCCACTTAGGCGTTAACTTGGCCATATCGCTCATTATTTCGCCATATATCAATAATAATTGCTTGCCTTTATCCGTTAACCTGGCTCCCCCCTTCCTAGCACCGCCTCTCCACCCATTAATCACCGGGAACCCGAGCCTCTTCTCCATTTTATCTATGTAGTTCCAGAGGAAGCGGTACGACATACCGAGCTCCCTGGCTGCCCGCGAGAGAGAGCCCGTTCTATCTATGGCTGATAATATGTCGTACCCCCCTGGCCCGATTATGCTCTCCCCATTCACCTCGATCCATATCCTGTGCTTAACCTTAACATCCAACTCCAATCACCGAATCAACTCGCCGAGGAGGTGAAGAATGACTGGCTTAATTAGGGAATTAATGGCTAACTTAACTGCCCCCGGGGATCCTGGGAGGCAGAAAATTATTGAGTCGCCGACGACGCATGCGCATGCCCTGCTCATGAATGCATGGGGCCCAAGCTCAGCCTCGCTTAGTCTCCTGAATGCCTCCCCAAATCCATCCACTCGCTTATCGCATAGTTTCCCCACCACATCAACAGTGATATCCCTCTTCCCCACCCCCGTGCCCCCAATCGTTATTATTACATTGGCCCCCATTGATTGAAGGGTGGCTATGGCGCCCCTTATCGAGTCAGGATTATTTGGAACCAGCACTGGGTTATATGTCCTCCCAACGCCGTGGAGGAGCTCCATCGCGGCGCTTCCGGATTCATCCCCGTAATTACCTTCATTAAGGTACTGCCGAAACCTGGAGTCACTGATAATGAGGATGCCGAACACGGGCTCAACCCTCGGCGATTCATGGGATGGCTTAAACATGAATAGGGCAGCGCAGCCTTAATTATAAGCATAGATGCCGAGAAACCCATCCCTGGGAAAAAGGCATTTATAATTACCGGTATTTCCCCTCCATGGAGTGCAGCATAAATGGGGTTAATGCATGGGACCTAGTTGAGGCTTATGGCACGCCGCTCCTGGTTTATGACTTGGATAGGGTTAGGAGCAATTACTTGAGGCTCAGGGACGCCCTTGGAGCAAGGATTAATTACGCCGTTAAGGCTAATGGGAACCTAGCCATACTTGCGCTTCTTCGAGGCCTCGGGGCCGGCATTGATGCATCATCCCCGGGCGAAATAATGCTTGCCCGCGTTGCTGGGTACGCCGGCGGTGACATAATGTTCACGGGTAACTTCCTCTCAAATGATGATAAAATGAACGGCAAATCTTGCCCTTTAGGGCGGGGTAAAGTTTAAAAATTCTGAGAATAGGGGACTCTCGGCCGGTCAATTTTTAGAGAATGGGGAGTGGGGGCCGACGTACCCCCACAATACCGGCTCGGGAGGGAAACGAGTAGCGCCCATAAAGGGGCGTAACCCCCAAGACCTCGGGGAACCCTCGCCCTCAAGGCGGGGAGGAGGTCAGCTAGTTGCCGATGCAATTAATAAAACATAAAGGTAAGTTAATATAGGTATTTAATTATTGATTCTTGTTTAGGGAGGAGCTTCTCCATGCTTGATACATCGTATCTAAATAATGCCTTAATCGCGGTGATCGCCTCATCGCCCCTCGCCACCATATTTTGAAACACGTGACCCATGCTTTCCCTTATGTGCCAATTACCCACCGTTACGTAATACTCCGGCAGCACCTCCCTAATTATTATCACTGATCCAGACCTTCCCCGTGACTCCAGGTACTTAAGGAGGGAGAGCCGAGCGGCTTGGTACCCGCCGTCTAGGAATGAGTAATCACCCCTCCAATTCTCCTTATTGATGACGATGGCTGGTTCCCTCCCTGTTCCCCAGGGCGTGAAGGGGTGCCATATCTCGACCCAGGCAACGCTAAACGGCGCGGGGCTGATTAGGACTGCGAATCTATTGCTTAGGTACTCCGTGAAGTAGAGTTCATGGGTGGGGATCCAGGGCAGTGACCTGACCCTCCGCAGCAAGTCGTTTCCAATAATGGTGTCGACGGCGGTTATCGCCCACCTGGTCGGCACTAGTCGCCGCCGCCTCTTTTCCCCCATGAGGCCCATGGAGAATGCCCTAATTATGGTGTATACATCAACCCCAGCCGCCGCTAGCTCCAGCACGCCGCGGTCAGCCTTAACATCATCGAATATTAATTGCTCCAATTTTCGAGGCAGCGCTGGATTCCCATCTATCTTTATGTCAATCGCCTTAACGAGTGGCGGGTGGGGTAGATCCATGGGGTCCAGGGTCACTCCGGTAATTGGGGGTTTAGCTATCTTCACCTCCACATCAATTGGTTGAGTGGATGATGCCGCCACGCTTAGCTCCTTCTCATAAAGCTTAAGGGGCTCCCCGGCATTTACTTTAGTGGATGAGGCAATCATTGATGCGCGTAGCCCCAGTATATCGCTTAATTGCAGCGTGCCCCACCAATTAATTGGGTCCTCGAAGATGCGGCTCTCGTTCCCAGCCTTGCCGGGCGGAACCCCCTATCAATACATGGATGTTTGGGTACCCGCTTTCCCCAACAACCACGCTGGGGGGCGAGGCCCCGAACACGTTCCCCCTAATATCGAGCGTGGGCTTCATTGCCTTCTGCCTCTCCAGGAGCGGGCACTTGGGGAGTCCACACAATGATCGACGGCCCTTGCATGCCGCGCAGAGCGATGATGGTATCCTAACAACCATACCCTACATAAGAGCATCTCGCCAACTTAAAAATGCTATTGCGTAATTAGTAACTTAAACTAATGAAAGTTTCACCATGAATCGGAACACATAGATGATGACCTATTGAACCTTTAACCTATTACCACTGCCTCGCGCAGGGCCTTGCCTGTCTTGAATCTATCCGGCGTGAAGGGCGCAGCCAAGTCGCTGAGGGACCCAGTGGCCACGTATTGAGCCATTAATTCCCCGGTGAGGGGCGCAAGCATGAAGCCGTGGCCACTGAAGCCGCTGGCCACGTATAGCCCCTCCGGCCAGTCCTGGCTCCTGCCCATTATGTGGCTGTGATCTGGGGTCATCTCGTAGAAGCCGGACCATATTCGCATGACTCTAAGCCTCTTGGCGTTGGGCATCATCTCTATCATGGCCCTACTCCACTTCGTGAACCAATCAAACGTGTTATTGAATGGCTTTAATCCAGGCTCATCGCTTCCCTCAATGCTTCCAATCACTTCACCCCTCATTGTTTGAGCCACATATGCATTGCTGTATGTATCTATTATGAATGGCTCCATGAAGTACCGCACTGGAGCCGTTACCCCAATCTCTTTCCTGACCGGGGTTATCGGCAAGTCAATCCCCAGCTGCAGCATTAAGTCGCGGGTCCATGCGCCGGCGGCAACCACGACGTTACTGGCCTTGACGAAGGCCCTCCTCCCCCTCACTTCAACTACTCGTCCATTGGTCACGGTTATCTTGGTGACCTCCGAGTTCTCCACGTACTGAACGCCCAGATTCATTCCCTTGACGTGGTAACCAGCCATCACGTAATCATGATGGAACTCCCCATCCTGCTCCCCGAGAACCGCGCCCACGTATCGATCCTTATCCAGGTAGGGATACTTCTCCCTAAGTTCCTCCCTGGTCAGGAACTTGACTGGAACGCCGAGGGGCTTCCATACCTTCTCATTCAGCTCCCTATATTGATTCAGGACCCGCTCCTCCCGCGCAAGCCATAAGTAACCGCTCCTCCTGAAGATGGCGTTCCACCCCAGTTCCCCGGATAGCCTCGACATTATCTTGGCCGACTCAATGGCGTACCTAGTGTTCTCGAAGTTCCCAAAGTGAACCCTGAACCGGGACACGTTCCTAGTTGAGCTGCCGCCGCCAATATAGCCCTTCTCCAGCACAACAACCTTTAGTCCCCTCCTGGCTAAATTATACGCCGTGGAGAGCCCAATTACTCCGCCGCCAACCACAGCAACATCAGCCGTATATGCCTGTAAGCCCCTTCCCTCCTCACTCACTTGCATCACCCGCAGTCCCCATAGGCATGGGATTCAGTGGGAACCTTTGCCTAAATATGCCTATCTCCCTCGGCTTCTTCTGGAATATCCTGGCCAGTATTAAGTTGGCAGTAACCATGCAGAGCTTGCCCTGGCACGCGCCCGTCCCAAGCCCAGTTGTCCTCTTTATTCTCTCCATGGGCGGCGGCGAGAATTTCCTGGCTTCAAGCGTCTCATCGTGGAGCACGGTCACCTTGATCTCCTTAGCCCCAGTGAACGCCTTAACGTTCTCCAATAAATCCCCAAGCGTCACGTCCTCGCACATACAGATCAATTCCTCATCTGCATCTGCTATATCCATGTCGCTGGCCCATTGAGGCACATTAATCACGTTGGGCTCCACGAATATGCCGATCTCGTGGAGGCCCTTATCAAGTCGCTGAAAAGCATTGAATTGCTTTGGGGAGGCCACGTTTATTGATGTCCTGAACTCGGCAAGCGCCTTCTCCAGCTCCTTCTCATCTATGCGGCCCTCCTTCAACGCTATGCTGGACGCAACAACCTTAGCCTGCATCGGCACCAAGTGAAGCGGGATCAAGCCACTTGCCTCGCCCACGACATACGCATCCGTGGTTCCCATCACTTCCCCACTCCATGAGTGCCGCGGAATCATGCCGCCCAATTCATGTTCATAATAAGCCTCGCCGCCCCACTGCACGGCGGCATCTATGGCCGGCACCCTCACGGTCGTGACTAGGGCGTCAACGCCTAATTGAGATAATTTATTGGGGTTGAGGGAAACAGCGGTCTCCACCTTCATTTCCTTGGCTAGGTCCCTATATAGATCGCTCCTAATTTGAACAGAATTGTCGAGGAGCACGACGTTGATTCCCATGGATTTAATGATGTGGGCAACCCGAATACCCCAATCATCGGAGCCATAGACGGCCACGGACTTGTGGCTAATGGAGCCGGCCCTGGCTAGGCTCAAGTAAGTCCAACCGGTATACATCTTGATGGAGCCATTTCCAGGAAACACCGCGGGAACCTCCCTGGCCCCCGTTGCGAACACCACGTACCTATGCCGCAGCTTGAGGATCGCGGAGCCATTCAATGCGTGGGCTATCACAGCATCCTCCAGCTTGCCGTCGAATGCGTATCCGCCATATATTGAGACATTAGGATCATTTAGGAGGCTCTTCCTCAAATCGCTTATTAGGTTGGCCGGGGTCGAGCCATTCACTAGTTTCTCCATATCCAGCGCATTGCGGCCGCCGAGGTCCTGGTTCCCCTCTATAATGGTCACCTTACACCCGGCACGGCTCAACTCGGCTGCGGTGGATAAACCCGCTAAGCCGCCGCCGATCACTAGGACATCCCCCGTCACCTCCTTAACTACTGCCTTCGGCGGCTCCGGGAGCGCGGTTATATCTAGGTGATTCATGTTGGTGGCTAAGCCACTTGCTAATCCCCAGAACCTAATTACCCACTTGTTTCGCGGGAAGCGGCCTGGAGCCGCCATTTTCTTAATGAACTTAAACCTCATGAGGAAAGGCAATCGGGGCTTGCTTGACTCGCCAAGGCATTGATTTAATTCGCCTAAGCTGAGCCAATAACCCTCGCACCACCNCTCGCAGCAAATGAATCTCCGCTCATCCCCAGTCCTGGCGCTATATAATACTTCCTTAACCATTAGGCGAGGCTACCCTTTAGACTTTTTAAGCTTAAAACCCGAGCTGAAAAAGCCTTTAATCAGCACAAAGGCGAGGCAATGCATGCCGAATAAGTGTCCATACTTCGTCAACGACGTTATCGGCGGTTCATGCGCACCCCGGGGACGGGGGGACTTAATTAAGTGGAGGAGGGAGGGAGTGACTGGGGTAGTCGCCGTCCTGGAGGATTGGGAAATGAGGGCGCTGGGGTATCCCTTGAATCAGTACTTGAGGGATGCCGATGAGTTGGGCATTAAGGTGCTGCATGTGCCGGTGAGGGATATGCGTGCGCCGAGCATTGATGAGTTTCTCTCCATATTTAAGTGGATCGATGAGGCCATTAAGGCTGGGAGAGTCATAGTTCACTGCAATGCCGGGATCGGCCGATCCCCAACAATAATAATCGGCTACTTAATGTATAGGGGGCTCTCCCTGGATGAATCCATGGCACTGGTTAAGTCAATCAATGGGGATGCGGCACCATCATACTGGCAGGGAGCGGCGCTCCTCGAGTTAAGCAATTCCCTGGAGCAGCGGGCGGTTAAGGATAAAAATGGGGGCAAGTAACCGCAGAGCCGTGATTAAGTGGGTCGTATTCGATCTTGACATGACTCTCCTGGACACATTCAGGGGATTCTATAAGGCATTCGTGGAGTGCGTTGATGAGCATGGAGTAGCTCCACCCAGCAGTTTCGAATTATTCTTGGCGGATTACGAGGAGAACCTATTGAGGACATACACGCCTAGGCACGTGGATCCATTCATGTTCTGGAGGAGGTGCTGGTCCATATATATGGAGAGAAAGGATTTTGGGCAACCCATTCCAGGCATGATTGATGCATTAAATGAATTACGGAGAGAGGGCAGATCAACCCTTGTAGCGACTGGAAGAGAGATAGAGAGCAGCCTAATCATGAGGGAACTCGAGGCGATTGGCGTCTCAATTAATCCACTGTACTCGCTGGGCGACTTGGGTCGCGGCACTAAGATGGATCTCCTCAAGCACATAATAAGGATACACGGCATCCAGCCCAATCAAACAGCATACATAACTGATACTCCACACGATGCCTTGGCTGGAGCCAGCGTTGGATTCCACNCGATTGGATTCGCATCATGGACGAGCAGATTCCGGGGAGCACGTATCGCCAGGAGCGCCGAGGAAGTGATTCAGGCAGTGCATGAACTCGATGAAGCAAAGGATTAATCTCATCCACCATAGCGAGCGGGCTTACCATGGCTTTGCATTGCCGTGGGTGGAGCAAATGAATCGCAGGAAGCCCCGCTTCCTCGGCAATGCCTTATGAATGCTCAATTACCTTGGGTCCTCCATCATATATCGTGGACACTATGAGGAACCCCCCGAATCCTCGAGCCAGCCCCAGCACGTCGCTGAGGCGGGCCTTCTTCACCACCGCATGAATGGCTCTCCCAATCATGTTCTGGGATGCACCAATGGCGCCCGCCCTCACTAATTCATCAGCTAGCCTAAGCAGTTCCGGATCCCCTATCCCGGAT
This sequence comes from Thermocladium sp. ECH_B, assembly GCA_001516585.1. Classification (NCBI taxonomy): domain Archaea; kingdom Thermoproteati; phylum Thermoproteota; class Thermoprotei; order Thermoproteales; family Thermoproteaceae; genus Thermocladium; species Thermocladium sp. ECH_B. Next base: position 8,061 of record LOBW01000022.1, on the reverse strand, counting down.
TCCTCGGCGAATCTCCTGGCCTCCACTAGTAGGGACTTAATTGTGGGTCTAGCCTTGACCCGCTTCATTGCTCTCCTCCCAGCCTCATTAACCCCGGCGAGGGCCTCGCTTGATGATAATACGGTTGATTTCTCTATTCCCCCAAAGTGAATAGCTACCACGGCCAAATCATCGCTTAGCGGTATCTTATCTATGGAGCCAAACCATGGAGCCCCGGGCTCAGTGACCATTCCCACTCCCCCAGCGAGGAGACCCTCCGCTGAGCCGAGACCCGTGCCGCTCACCACGTCAGCCTCATGCGCGATCCTCACCGCATTAACCAGGGAGAGGGGGCGGCGCGAGGCTAGGGATAAGGCTAGAACCGCGCCAAGAGCCCCCGATGCACTGGTGCCGAAGCCTGAACCAATGGGGACCTCCACGACGTGGCTAACCTCGACGCCCCTCACATGTAGGCCAAGGCGATTAATAGCTATCTTGATCGCGTTAACCGTGGTTCTAGCCTCATTGGGTTCCCCATTTATCGCCACCTTAATGCTTGGCTCCTCGATTAGGCGAACCTTGGTCCTGACCCCGGCGCTCATGGTGAATCCTCCTCCCCTGGCTCCCATTCTTAATGGATCAGTTATTGGCTTGCCGCTCCGATCAGTTAAGCAAGCCTCAAATAAGCTGGAAACCACTGCCGGAGTGAATACCTCTGCACGCATGAATTGAGGATTGGGATTGATTTTTAAGCAGCTACTTTAATTATTCCCATGCAGTACTTCATTATTTACGTGACTGCCCCGAACGAGGATGAGGCGGCCAAGATGGCTCGCGCATTGGTGGAGGAACGATTAGCTGCCTGCGTTAATATGACTCGCGTGCGGAGCATATATAGGTGGCGGGGAAAAGTGGAGGATGAGGATGAGGTTCTAATGATGATGAAGACCACGGAGCCGAGGCTTCGCGACTTAATTAAGCGAGTAAAGGAGATCCATCCATACGAGGTGCCGGAAGTATTAGCGGTTCCAATCACTGCCGGGAACGCGGATTATCTTCAGTGGATGGAGGACGAAACAATTGGCGGCTCTCCGCCTTAAGGATGATATGGTTATCTATTATACGCTCATTCAGCGACGCAAGCCAACGCTCCATGCTCACTAAAGCGACCCTCAAGTGAAGTGAGTGATAGGATTATATTGAGGCCGCTGTTTACAGTTCATGCTTAGGGTTGGCTTCATAGGGCTTGGAATAATGGGGCTTCCCATGGCCACTAACATAGCTAGGAAGGGGTTTCCCTTAATTGTTTATAATAGGACGAGAAGCAAGGCAGAGGCGATGCGGGGGCTCGGGGCCTCCATCGCGTCCTCGCCGAGGGAGGTGGCCGAGTCAAGCGATGTCGTGATCAGCATGGTAACCGATGCGCCCGATGTCGAGGAGGTATTGTTCGGCCCCAATGGAGTGGTTGAGGGAAGGCATGAGGGACTCATATTCATAGATATGAGCACTAACTCGCCTGAGGTCGCTAAGTCATTCTTCTCCAGGCTCTCAAGCCTCGGCGTGGAGTTCCTTGATGCCCCAGTGACGGGGGGCGATAAGGGGGCGCGGGAGGGGACTCTCACGATAATGGTTGGGGGACGGAGAGAGACGTTCGAGAGAGTTAAGCCAGTGCTCGAGGCCATGGGGAAGACAATTGTGTATGGCGGAGAAGCGGGGGCCGGGCAATTATTGAAGCTATGCAATCAAATAGTTGTTGGGATAGATATGATGGCTGTGGCGGAGGCATTAATGCTGGCGAGGCGGGCCGGCGTCAGCGAGGATGCATTGTTAACGGTGTTGAGCTCTGGAGCCGCCAATTCATTCACTGTCCAGTATTACTTACCTAAGATAATGCGCGGCGATTTGGAGCCCGGATTCAGGGCAGCGCATCTCAGGAAGGACTTGAGGTACGTGATTGATTTAGCCAGTAAAACACACACGCCGCTGCCTGGATCAAGCCTGTTGCTTCAACTATATGAGTCGCTGGTGGCTAAGGGNCTCGGGGAAAAAGGCACTCAAGCATTAATAAAGGTCTATGAGTCCATGACCAAGTGATTCGCTCAGCGGAGCGGGGCGCGTCGATTGATCATTGAATCAAAAACAATAAGCTTTTAATGATGGGTGGCCCAGTTTCCACATGAGGTGCGTCTTCTATGTGCACACGTTTGATGGAGATCGATGCGCATTAATGCCCCCGGAGGAGTGGAGAAGCGTCAGGTCAAAGTATGCTCAACAATACTGCGCAAACGATGGGCGGGGATGCCCCATACTGGCCAGGGTGAATGCATGATTATGCATCCACAGATTTATTCATTAATCTATTATTCGCTCCCCGCTTACCTTAGTCACGTATAGATCCCTGCCCAGGGACTGCGCGAATTTAATGCTGGCAAGAGGCTCCGTGTGGACCAGTATTACCTTGGTCTTGGAGGAGAAGTGATCAATGAAGCTAATTAATTCCCTTAAGCCGCTGTGCGCGCTGAAGTCGAACCAATAAATCTTGGCGTTAACCCTTATCTCCTCATTGCCGATCCTAACTGCCCCCCTGCTCAGCAACTCGAAGCCTGGAGTATCTGGGGCCTGGAAACTGGGCAGAATAACCGCGTTACGCTTATCTCTGGCTAACCTCTTGAAGTAATAGAGGGATGCACCGCCTTTAAGCATGCCGGCCGGCGCGATTATTATCGATTGATCCCGAAGCACTTGCTTCCTATAATAATTTCCTAGAACCTCGACGCTGGCCTTCATTGCCTTCTCATAAAGGCCCGGATCCCGAAGCAGGTGAGGGTACTTAGCTATTACTTGATTAGCCATCCTGGCCAAGCCATCAACTATTATGGGCACGTCAAGCACGTTATTCCTCACTATAGTCATGAGGATTTCCTGGGCCCTCCCTATTGTGAAGCTAGGTATTAGGACTGAGCCGCCCTCCTCCAGCGTTGACTTGACTGCATCTATGAAGGCCTTATCCAGTTCCTCCTTTGGTGGGTGATTCCCAGATGTGTATGTGGCCTCCATCACCACGTAATCCAAGTCCTTGGGCAACATGCTCACGTCGGCTCCATTCAATAAGTTGGATTCGCCTAGATTGAAGTCGCCGGTGAACACGAGGCCCCTCCCATCCACCTCCAGGTACGTCATCATGCTGCCCGGCACATGGCCCGCATTCACGAAGGTTGCCTTATCATCTCCAAACGTCACCGTAGTGCCGTACTCCACCGGCGCTGCTTGCCTTAATGCGTTGCGTACCTCATCATCCTCATAAGGCAAGTAGTACCCGCTTAGCTTTATTGCGTCCTTGAACATCAACTCCGCCAGCTCAGTCGTTAATTTAGTTGCATAGAGGGGAGGCGAGGCGCTCACGTAGAGGCTTGGCAATGCGCCGCAGTGATCAAGGTGTGAGTGGCTAAGCATTACTGCGGTTAAGTCCCTGGGCCTCACATGAAGCGGAAAGACGGGGTGGCCCTCATCGTCGAAGTTAACGCCGTAATCCATGAGGAAGGCATTCCTCGATCCCTTGACTAGGATGGCCATCCTCCCAACTTCCCCTCCGCCCCCCAGTATCTGTATCTCCATCTATGAACAAGTGAACCAAGTATTTTAAACACTGCTGTCACGACCAATTACGTGAAGTTCTATGTGGAGACCCTGGGGTGCTGGCTGAATAAGGCCGACAGCGAGTTAATAGCCCAGAGATTAGCTGCGGCCGGACACGAGAGGGTGCGGGACCCCGGGGAAGCCGACTTAGTTGTCCTAAACACGTGCGCCGTTAGGCAGGAGGCGGAGGAGAGCGCGGTTAGGTTTCTTAAGCGGGTGGGTAATAGTGAAAAGAGAATCGTGGCCTCTGGGTGCCTAGTGAAAGTCAAGCCAAGCAGGCTAAGGGAAGCCTATCCGGATGTTGTTCTCATCGATCTAAACGGCATAGAAGAATTCGATGCATTGCTGAATTCATCGATTACCGGAAGGGAGAGGCCCATGAAGATTCTACCTGAATTCACGGGGGCAAGGAATCACATACATGTGGTTCCCATACAGGTTGGATGCATGGGTAACTGCGCCTTCTGCGCCACTAAGTTGGCGAGGGGAGGCATGGGGTGGGTCAAGAGCTATGACCTGGAGGCCGTGGTAAGCAATGTGAGGAGAGCCGTGCAGAGAGGCGCTAGGGAGATTTACTTGACTGGGCAGGAAACGAGCGCTTATGGTAGGGATAAGGGGTATGACTTAGTTGACTTGCTGGAGTCAATACTGAGGATTGATGGGAGGTTCTTCATTAGGATGGGCATGATGGAGCCCCTCGAGCTGGATCGATTCCTGGATAGATTAATAGACGTCGTTAAGAGCGACTGGAGGATATATAGGTTCTTCCACATACCTGTTCAAAGCGGGAGCGATAGGGTACTTAAAATAATGAGGAGAAAGTACGAGGCATCGCTGTTCAGGGAGGAGGTAATGAAGATAAGGAGGGCTTTTCCCGACTCAACGATAGCCACTGACATAATTGTGGGGCACCCCGGGGAGGGGGAGGAGGACTTCATGGAATCCCTTCAATTAATTAAGGAATTAGAGATAGATAAGGTCCACGTGGCTAGATTCAGTCCAAGGCCTGGAACAGAGGCCGCAGCCATGAAGCAGATCCCAGATGCGGTAAAAAAGGCGAGAAGCAAGTTAATGAGCGAGGAGGCGCTTAAAGTATCCCTGGCTCGAAACAAGAAATTCATTGGGGGCACGTTCAATGGAATAGTGAGTCAACCAGGCTATAGGGGGAGGGGATTCATGGTTAGGATAGGGAATTACAGGCCAGTCATTGTGGAGAAGGCAAGCCTCTCCACCTTCGTGACCGTGAGCGTTGATGATGCAACGCCGATACACTTAATGGGACGCGTAGTGGATTAAACATTAAACCAATTCGGGATCCTGATTTGGGATCGTTTCCAGGGACTGTGTGTCCAATTTTTGGTAACGCAATTATCATGGTGGCAGCACTAAGACAGAATCAATGATGGGAATATCGCCACTTCATCTCCCTCCCTAAGAACAGTCATTGATCCACTGAGGAAGGCAATATCGCGGCCATTCACTGTAATTATGTAGTCTCTCTTGAGTCTCTCCCCATCCATTACCGCATGAATCACGGCTGGCTTGATGTTGGATATGGCTTGAAGGAGATCGTTAATCGTGGCCCCATCGGGAACAGCCATGTTAATCCATAAGTCTCCAGCCAAGTTGAAGAGTGTGGCGAGGAACCATACCTTAATCCTCACGTTGTAATGCCCACTAGATATCTATATAAATATAGGCGAAACATGTCGTCTAGTTCCTCATGGTTGCCGCCATCACATGAACGATACAGCTATGGCGGTTAGCATCACTGCTGCGGAGGCGTACTCCCTATTCCTGGGCTTCTCCCTGCCCAGCATACGTGAGATCAATTGGGATAGGAGGGGCACCGTGCCCATGGCTATCACCGTGGGAGCCAGCCCTGCTTGTATTGTTGAGTAGGCGAATAGCGCTGAGCCGAGGCCAAGGTCTAGGGCCGATACTATGGGGAGCACGGTTCTCCAAGTCGTCTTCGCTGCATCCCCAATATCTATGTGACTGGCCACGACTAATAATGGGAGAGCAGAGGTCACCCTGGTAAACGCTATTGGTATTGGGCCGAGGCCACTGACTCCCGCCACCCTTATTGCCGCGTAGCCCAGCGTCCAGGCCGCTGCGGCGGCTAGGGCATAGGCGATGCCCAAGGCATTTCCGCTCCCCCCACCCCTTGTTAAGAGGTAAATACCAAGAATCATTAAGCCGGCGGCCGCTAAGTAGCTTAGCTTTAGGGGTTCCCCCAATGCGATTGCCATGAATTGCTCCATAATGATATAGCTATATGATGCTGGAACCGCGACTGAAACTCCGGATGCCCTTATGCTCCTGAGGTACAGCGAATCCCCAATGGCAAGGCTAAGGACCCCGCTTAATACGCCATATATTGCGCCCATGTTTATGCCTAGAATAATGGTTGGAACCAATAATGCTATCGCCGAGTAGGTCATTCTCAACGCGTTTAACCTCAAGACACCTAACCTCAACACGAATTCCCTGTAGGACACTGAGGCGTAGGCCCATATTACGGCGGCCGCGAATGCAGGCAATACATTAACTACCACTTAAAAAGGAATTCAGTTCCCATATTTAAACATTGATAAATGAATAATGAATCCCACCTACTCAGCAAGTGGAGGCATGGTTAGGCCTTAATATAATGAACTCGCCTAGGGCACCGCGTGAATTGATGCATTAAGGGAACCATTAAATAACTGGATTCNCTTCATTAATGGATGAGCGGCATCAGGATTCCCAGGATTAATTGGTCTCCAGTAGAGTTGGCTAGCAGGTCGATTCGCCGCGGCATTAAATTCAATTTTGCTAGCGGATCACCTGATCCATCCCTAATCCCAATCAATCTAATCAAGGAATCCATGAANCAAGTGATCGCCGAGTTCGGCCCCGCTGCCCTCGCGTACCCTGGCGCTGGGGGCTTGCGGGAATTGAGGATAGAGGTATCGCGATACCTCCTCAAGTACCTGAATATAAGTGCGAATTGGAGGAGCATAATAATAACGAGCGGTGCGCAGCATGCGGTTAAATTATTGTCTCAATTATTGGTGCATCGCGGAACTAGGGTTTACGTGGAGAACCCGACATTCTATGAAACCATTGCTCCACTGAGGTTCCAGGGAGGCAAACTCATTGGGGCGCCAATCACTAATGGCGGCATTGATCCGAGCAGTCTCGAGAAAATAGCGAGGGAACCAGGCGTATTATACACTATACCGAGTTGCCATAATCCCACTGGAACATGCATGGGCATTGAGGATAGGAAGCGCCTCATTGACTTATCGCGGGAAAGGGGGCTCCTCATTGTGGAGGACGACCCATACACTATTCTCTCCAGGGAGGCGCCTCTCCCCATTCGCTCCATGTCTAGCGATGTGATTTACGTGGGGACTCTCAGTAAATTGCTTGGCCCCGGCTTCAGGATAGGCTTCGTGGTGGCGCCGGACTGGTTGAGAGGCGGGCTTGAGAGGCTTGAGCAACACGATTTCTCAACATCTACCTTAACCCAATTAATCGCATATAAATTATTGAGGCATGGAGCAGCGGAGGAGGTTATTGGGAAAGCCAGGCCCCTCTATAGGCGTAAGTTAAGCATTCTACTGGATTCACTGGAGAGATACATGCCGGGCTCCCTAATGTATGAACCTAAGTGCGGCTTCTACGCCTTAATTAGCCTAGGCATGCCCGCCGCGGAGGTATTGCGTAAGGCAATTAGGCTGGGGGCAGTGTTTGTGCCTGCCTCTAAATTCTTCATTGGAGAGGAGAAGAGGGATGCGGCGAGGCTCAGCGCCAGCGCGATTAGGGAGGAAAATATCGAGGATGGGATTCGAGCCATTGCTAAGGCAAGAAGCGGGTAAGGGGATGCTCTGGATCCATGTCCGGATTAGGGTGATGCGGCCGGTGGGATTTGAACCCACGATCTACGGCGTGGAAGGCCGTCGTCCTGATCCAAACTAGACTACGGCCGCTTGAATATGCTTGACATGCTCCTCTTTTAAATATTATCGGTGATCATGAGGAGGAGTTGAATTCTAGGTTAAAAAACCCATCCCCGCCCTAAGGCGCGAGATTTGCCATTCATCTTGTAACACGGCGCGAATCGGATTCCGTGGCTCCTCATCAATTCACCAACCATAAATTGCCTGACCTCCTCCCCCGCCTTGAGGGCGAGGGTTCCCCGAGGTCTAGAGGGTTACGCCCCTTTCACGGGCTCTACTCGATTATGATCCACGATGAAGGATAGGGGCCTCTTTATCGTCGAGATCACTATACCGGTAGCCTTCTTCAAGATATTCAATGCACCATTTAGGTCCGAATGAAGCTTATGACCTTTAGGGCAATTAACTACTCCCCTCGGATCCCTAGTGACCTCAACACCATGATAAGCACAGATACGTGAAGTATTATACTCAATGACCTCAAACACACGAATACCGT
>LOBW01000021.1 GCA_001516585.1 Thermocladium sp. ECH_B | reverse complement strand
ATTGAGTCACTGCAGCCACCGGAAGCAGCATATACTGGTACTTCGGCTACATACAACCATTCATAGCAGCAGCAACAGCAATAGGAGTACTAATAGGGGCTCAAGCGGGAACCCGAATATTGATGCGGATAACCAATAAGCAAATACGATGGGTTTTCGTGGCCATACTATCATACCTGGGGTTCAGGATGCTTCTACGCGGATTAGGTAGGGAAGGCTTAGTTCCCATTTCATCTATTGATAAGACCATAGTTTCCCTCCTCTTCTCCATTGTTATGATTTCATCGCTTTACTACCTAATGATGAGGCGCCCAATTTATGAGGATAATTTACTGAGCATATATGGGATTCAATACGCTAAGCGAAGCGAAGTCGAGGAGAAGTTCGAGAATATAACCAGTAACCTGCTTCGGCTCGGCATAGTGATTAGCATCCTAATAATGGGAATGGGCCTCGCCTTGGTATTAATGCACGGTGGCGGAATGGGGCATAAATTAATGGATATAGCCGATCCATCATCCAGCGTCAATACAGCCTCAATAAGCATAGGTATGATGCTCACCGGAATCAGGGAGGGTGATGGTGTTTCACTCATGTTGCTCGGCCTAATACTCTTGATATTAATGCCGATAGCCATGGTCGCCATCAATATGGTTAGGTTCATCATTGAGCGTGATAAGTGGTACACAGTGTTTGCAGCAGTGACCCTAATTAATCTCTTAATAGCGTTACTAATAGTGCCCAGCCTCATCCCTCACTGAGCGAATAAAGGACTCAATGCGTGTTGCGGCCACATGCAAGGATTGAGGGGTCAGCTGCACGGAGCCCGATCCCCCTCCCTGAATGATCGATGTTTCGCTAATTAAAGCAAGCGATGAATCTCGCCGTTTATGGCGGGGATAGGATGCAGGGGCTCCTCATTATGGGCATTATGTGGGGCTACAATAAAGGTATAATTCTCCAGGCCTCGAAGGGGCTCGTTAAAGGCAGCGAGGGGATCAATTATTCTCAAGCATGTATAACCCCATGATGAGATGCATGTGGAAAAGGCATATAGTTACGGCGCGTCTCTCGATAATCATGTTATTGGCCATCATCATTTCCTTAATGCTGTGCGGCTTAGCCGCTGGATTAATGGGCGCATTACTGGGTCTCGGCGGTGCAACCATATTGGTGCCCATACTGGTCATGTATGGGGTCCCCATGAATTACGCATCGGGTGTGGGCCTCTTCTCCGCATTAGCCACATCCTGCAGCGCCTGCAGCAAGCTTCTTAGGAGAAAAATGATTAATCAAAGGTATGCAATAGAGTTGTCGGCCGCATCGACATTGGGAGCAATATTGGGTTCAGTACTTTGTTACTACGTGCTTAGCAGTGGTCTTGAGTACGTGCTTCACCTAGTGTTTAGCGCCGTCATGTTCTCATCAATTTATCTCCTCATGAAGAGAAGCTCGCTTAATGCTTCAGCTCCTCCTCATCGCGGTCGTGAGGCTTTATCGTTTGGATTAATGATAATTGGAGGCCTATTATCCGGATTACTGGGCATTGGGGGCGGCCCCATTAACTTATTATCGCTCTACTGGGTGCTTGAATTACCGTTAAGCGTGGCTACAGCCACTAGTAACCTAATAGTGGGTGTAACCGCGGCCGCCAGTGGCTCGCTTTATTGGGTGTTTGGCTATATCCAGCCCTTCATAGCGTTTCTAGCGGCAACTGGAACATCGCTGGGAGCCCAGATTGGTTCCTCCTTATTGCCTAAGGTGAAGGGTTCAATAATAAAAATGCTTCTAATGGGAGTCTTCACGTACTTGGCAACTAGGATGCTGATAAGCGGCCTTAGGTTAAGCGGCTTCCTCCAGGTCACGCAATCACAGGAATATATGGCGTCAGTTGTGGTGGCTGCATTATTAATTTTGGTAATGATGCCAATAGTACGGAGAAACCTATGATTTTTCGCTCCTTGGACTAAGTTTCGCTCATTCTTTCCGTTCCGATGGATAAGTGTTTACCCGTGGCGTAACTCTCCCCATTAGTTAGAAATGCTCTGTCCAGAACTTGTATCCTAGCTTGCCTAACTCAGTCAATGCATTATCAAGGGCCTTGGCTTCTGGGGGCACTTCTATTACGAAGCTTACCTCGACGTAATTAGGCTTTATTTCTGGATTGAATCTCTCGTGGAATACATCTATTATATTTATGCCTAGTTCACCCATTTTTCCAGTCACTATTGATAGCGTTCCCGGCCTATCGGGTATTAGTCCCCTTATCTTCACTATCCTATTTGACTTAGCCAATGCCTTGTATATTATCTTGGTAAGCATGGGCATATCTATGTTGCCGCCGCTAACTACCGCCACCACATTGCCCTTTATGTTTACCTTGCCGCTCAATAATGCAGCCACGGCGGCTGCCCCGGCTCCCTCAGCTATTACCTTGGTGGCTTCCCCTATCACTAGTATAGCATTAACTATATCATTATCGCTGACCAGCACCACATCATCGACGNCCTCCCTCATTAAGTTAAATGTTAAGTCGCCTATTCGCTTGACCGCTATTCCCTCAGCTATTGTATCAACGCTTGCAACGCCCATTATCTTTCCCTCCTTAAGCGATAAGTAGGCGCTTGGAGCCCCCTCGCTCTGAACCCCTATTACCTTAACGCTCGGCTTCTTCTTCTTTATTACTGTCGCTATGCCTGAAATAAGGCCGCCGCCCCCTATTGGAACCACCACTGCATCGATTTCATCCAGATCCTCCAGTATTTCCCAGCCTATTGTTCCCTGCCCAGCCACTATGTATGGATCATTATATGCATGCACATATGTCGCTTTTAATTCCTTGGCTAATTCCATGGCCTTCGCCTCCGCCTCGGCGTACGACTCTCCATGCAGGATCACGTCGGCCCCATACTTCCTGGTTCTGCTTATCTTTATCCATGGAGTCATCACGGGCATAACTATCGTGGCCTTCATGCCGTAGAGGGATGCAACATAAGCAACGCCCTGCGCATGATTCCCAGCCGAAGCCGTTACCACGTGCTTAACCCCTTCCCTGCTCATCCTGGTTATTGCATTATATGCTCCTCTGGCCTTAAATGACCCCGTCTTTTGAAGGGCCTCCAGCTTAAGAAAGACTTGGCCGCCAGTTGCTCCCGATATTGTATCTGACTTCACAAGCGGCGTTCTATAGATTATCCTCTGCCTTTGGGCTGACTTTATCAATTCAAGCGCGTCCTGGGTTAATTTATACACGTCATCAACCATAGTCATGGATTAAGGCTCATCGGGTCACGTATATATCCTTTTCCGTATAATATGTAGATATACATAATTGCTTGCCCCCGCTCGCCTCATACTTATGGATGGAGGCATTTACATTAACAGACTAGTTTTCTGGCGGGATAATGAAGCAAGGATCCAGGCCTCGCTTTCCCATAGATGAAGAGGCTCAACGATATGGAAAACACAGCCCCATTAGGGCTGGAGAATTAATTGAAATGCGTTCCCCTAACATTGATGTTAATCGCCTAGCTACGTGCGGCTATGGCTGTTATCTCTATTAATGCGCCGCGCGGTAAGTTATTGACCTCCACAGTTGTGCGGGCCGGCTTATTCTCACCGAAGTACTTCGCATAANCCTCATTGAATTCATTGAACATGCCCAGATTCTTCAGAAATACGGTTACGTAAACAACGTTCCTCAGATCCATGCCTGCTGCCTTAAGTATGGCCTGTATATTCTCCATCACTCGCTGCGTCTGTTCCCTTATGCCCCCGCTCACTAATTCCCCAGTTACCGGATCGAGTGGAATTTGACCGCTAATAAACAAGAGACCGGATGCCTCGATTCCCTGCGAGTAAGGACCTATTGGTTTTGGAGCATTCTCCGTATATACTTGCCTCATAGGTAGAGGCTTCCCCAGGATTTTAAAATACTACCAATGTTTATAATGAACTACCCCTGCCCTTGCGGGCGGGAGTCTCTGGTGGCGGAGATGAACTATAAGTCCTTAATTAGTTATGTTATCCTTCATTTTTTCCTCGATTGGTCCAATTAATTCCACATAAACCTCATCCCCCTCATCAAACCCCTCCCTGTTCTCCGGCACTATTAATATGCCGTTTCCCTTAGTCAATGTAGATAAAACACCGCTTCCAGTCAATGCTAAGGGCTCCACGTATATATCGCTTCCATATCTAAATACCCTAACTCTTATGAATGACCTGGTATTTATGGGGGTTGCCACTCGCCTTACTAATCGCCCCTTAACAAGAGGCCTGGGCTCCCTCTTTGCCCCCATTAACTCAAGGAAAATGGGCTTGACCAATGCCTCCACCCCAGTTAATGCGGCAACTGGGAATCCGCTGAGCGAGAAGACGGGTTTACCCCTGATTACGGCCACGCTATTCGGCCTGCCCGGCCTAATTGATGTGCCGTGAACAAAGTACTCCGGCGATAATGATTGAATGGCCCTAATCGTTGCATCCGGCGCGCCAACGCTTGAGCCCCCCGTTAATATTATGGAATCAAACCTATCTATGTCGCTTAATATGCGTCGCCGTATCTCATCTTCGTTATCGGGCAGTATCCCTCTATAGGTGACCCCCATCCCCTCCTCCCCCAGGGAATCAGCCACAATGAACCTAGTGCTATTGATTATCGATCCCCTCCCGGCCCCGCTCATTGACTCTATATCGATCAATTCATTCCCAGTGGAGTAAAGCGCAATATTTAGATCAAAGACCTCAATGGCTTGGATCCCCATGGATGCAAGGATGGCCACGTGCCACGGCCTTATCCAAGTGCCTCGCCTTAAGACAACTTCCCCAGCGGCCACGTCCTCGCCCCGCCTAGATACGTTACCCATGGGAGCCACGGGCCTAAACACCTCCACGAATTCGCCCCTTAACCTTGAGTCCTCATACATGACCACTGCATCGGCCCCGCTGGGCAGGGGCGCCCCCGTAGACACCTCAACAGCCTCCCCCGGCTTCACTTCAATTGATGGATTATCACCGGCCATTACCGATCCAACCACCCTCAACAGTATTGGATTAGTATAGGAGGCTCCGAAAGTGTCCCTGCTCCTCACGGCGTATCCATCGACGGCCGATCTATCGAATGGCGGCACATCAATGCTTGACACCACATCCCGTGCAAGGAATCTATGTAGGCTCCTCCAAGTCTCAACAGTAACTATCCTGGGCAAGCCCCTTATCTTGCTTAAGGCCCCCCTCACCGCATCATCCACATTAATTAACTCCTTAAATCCCTCCCTCACGGCAAGTTGGTTTCCCCATACAATATAAAGATTCCACTATTGGGCGTGGAACCACCCCACGCGTGAGCAATGCACAATTATTTATAGTGGGCGCCCCCGCTCTACGCGGTAATGAGGATAGGAATAGCTGGTGCAGGACCAAGCGCGCTTTACTTGCTAAGGATGGTTAGGAATCACGATGTCGTGGTTTACGAGGAGGATTCTCGCCTTGGATTACCCAAGCACTGCACTGGTTTAGTCAGCATGAATGGCGCAACCGCATTAGGGATATATAGGAGGGACATAGTTATGGGCCGGTACTCGAGGGTCAGGGTGATCAATGGCGAGGACGGATCCACGGTCACATTTAACTTGCCGAGGCACTCCATAATAATGCTGGATAGGCCGTCCCTGGAGGAGNCGCTTTATGATGGTTCCGGCATAATTTTCAATGCTAGGGTCAAGGCCGTATCACCCCATGGAGACATAAATACCGCCTCCAGGGATGGGAGATTCGATGCAGTGGTAGTTGCGGAGGGCGCCAGGGCCCGCCTCTCCGGGATTTTTGGGATCAAATATGATTACTTATTCGGGATACAGGGCGACGGCAAGGCAGTTGGCGACGCCTTGCCATCATCCATTGATGAGATAATAGTGGTGTTTGATAGGAGGATAAGTTCATCCTACTTCTCATGGATTGTCCCCATAGATGGCGGCGAATATAGGGCCGGAGTAACGGATAGGATGGAGAGGATAGCTGGGTCCCTGGCATACTTCCGGAAAAGATTTGGAATAAGCTATAGAACAATGTTTGGGGGCAACGTCATGGTTTCCTCCAGGGGCGGTTCATTAATTGCAGGGAGGGCAGCGGCTATAGGGGACTCCACGGGCATGAATAAGGCATTAACCGGCGGAGGAATATTGACCGGGGTACTTAGTGCTAGGTTGCTTGGTTTCTCCCTTGACTTAGCGAATGATGTGGATACCGCATTTAGGGCGTATGTTGATGCCATGAACACAACGGTGGGAACTGCATTGAGGTTTTACTCATACTTATCCTCTCTCCTGTACTTAAGGAGCGGCATTCAACCCATACTTGATTTGCTTGATGAAGTTAATGGATTATCCATAAGCGTTGATGATTATGATAATCACGCAAAGGCAATTGCGTCGGTGCTAAGGTCGCGCCCATCCCTATTATTTGCCTTGCTGAGGATAGTGATTAACATGGATCTCGGCTCCCCCATTAATGCCGCTGAACTGCTTCTTGGTCGTCGAGCTACTTAAATAGTTAAGTTTTTAACCACATCATGAAGAGGCGCTCATGGCTATAACCACGGAGGCATCCCCCTCGGAGAGAAGAAGCGTCTTGCTTAATGCATTCCTAGGCTCATTCACCGCATCAATGAATATATCGATGCTGATAATAGCATTGCCAGCCATATTTAAGGGAATAAGCGTTTACCCATTANCCCCCCTCGGCTTCACATCGATGATTTGGCTAATAGTTTCCTATCCATTGGCGCTAGCCGTCGCCATTCCAATAAGCGGCCGCCTCTCCGATATGTATGGTAGGGGAAAATCATTCACAATAGGCTTCCTCGTATTCACGCTTAGTTCCCTACTGCTTGGATTAACGCAGGGAACCGGCGGCGTTGCCTCCATTGAGTTAATAGCGTTCAGGATAATTCAGGGAGTGGGAGGCAGTTTCATGTTCAGCAATAGCCCAGCATTGATAATGGATGTCTACCCACCCCGTGACCGTGGCTTCGCGTTGGNGGTAATCGGAATATCGTTCAGCGCGGGCTCGGTCATAGGCTTATTGATTGGCGGCGTGCTAGCCATTATTAATTGGAGACTAGTTTTCCTAATTAATGCAGTGATTGGGGTGATAGGGACTTATTGGGCATATAAGGTGNTCTATAGGTTATCCCCCGGCTCCGGCATAGTTAAGGTAGATTGGCAGGGGGCACTGCTTCTCGCTGCTTCCCTGGTAGCCATACTGATTGCGCTGAATCTAGGCATGCTTCCCTATAATAATCAACCCCTTGGCTGGGGGGATCCATGGGTCTGGGCCCTGCTTGCCCTAGGCGGTATTCTACTCATTGCGTTAGTACAAGTGGAGCGGCGCGTCGATGAACCCATGCTGAGGCTTGATTTATTCAGGATAAGGCAATTCACGTTCGGCGTTGCCAGCGCGTTCTTCCTATTCCTTGCCCAGGGAGCCAATATATTCGTCCTATCAATACTGCTGCAGGCGCTATACTTGCCCATGCATGGCATTCCATATAGCGAGACGCCCCTTCTTGCCGGCATATACCTAATACCGAATAGCATCGCGAATGCCATATTTGCTCCAATAGGCGGTCGCCTCGTTAATAGGCTAGGCGCTAGATTGGTGTCCACAATGGGTGCCCTAATCGCTGGGCTCAGCTTCGAATTATTGGGGCTTCTCCCAATTGATTTTAGTTATGGATTATTCGCCGTAATTCTATTCATAATGGGAATGGGGTTCGGCCTATTCATGTCCCCTAATCAAGTATCCATATTAACTCCCGTTCCACCAAAGGATCGCTCGGCCGCGTCAGGCATGAGGGCCAGCCTACAGAATGTCGGTTCCTTGACCAGCATAGTTATATTTCTGTCGCTAATAATAGTTGGAACATACGCCGCATTGCCTAAGGTACTTGCCGCCTCACTGATTAGCGCTGGTTTGCCGATCAGCACTGCCGCTGCGCTTAGCAGCATACCGCCAGCCATAGCATTATTCGCAGCCTTCCTTGGATATGATCCCATAAGCACGTTGGTGAACATAACTCATGCATCAATTCCTCAATCCCTTCTCCCAATCCTCACTAAGCCCAGTTTCTTCCCCACGGCAATAGCTCCAGCCATGATAGGCGGCTTCCATTACGCGTATCACGTGGCCGCGGCGATGGCGATAATGGCGGCAATATTATCCGCGCTGCGGGGAAGGGAGCGGCTCGCCTAATAATTAATGCAGGTAAGCAACTATATCCATCAAGGAACTCAGTTTAATATTTGGAAGGGGGGACTCCTCTCGGCTCCTAATTAGTGCGGTCTCCATTCCAGCCGTAATTGCTCCACGTATATCGCTGCCAACCCTATCCCCCACGAATAGGCACTCCTCTGGATCCACGTGAAGCAAGCTAGCCGCTAACAGGAACGGCGCCGGATGCGGCTTTACCTCGGGAGTATCATCGCCGGCAACCACTATCAAGTCAAAATAGTGAAGTATTCCGCTTGCCTCCATTCTTGCCCTCTTAAATCCATTAACGCCATCTGTATTAGCTATAATGCCTAACCTAAGCGGCTTAAGCATTTGCAGGGCGGGTTCGGTGTCCGGATATGCCTTGCTCAGCTTGGTCCAGGTTCCCCAATAAATCCTCAATAAATTAAGCGCCTCCCCCCTCTCAAGCGATAATCCAAGCCTATTATATAGGCTCAAGAACCACTTCCTCCTATCAAAAATTGCTCGGCGCTCCATTTCGCGCTCAATGATTTCNAATAAAGCAATAGCCTCGCCGCTGGGTATGCCATGAATTGATTGAATTGCCGCCGCCACCGCCTCAATTGCTCCTCTTCGCCCATTATCGACATCCATCAATGTATCATCGAAATCAAACAATACCGCCTTGATTCTCACGCCACCACACCAATGGATCCCTTATTAAAAGCTGTCGAGGAGGACCTGGATTAGCCTTACTTGATTATGACATCATTGCTTGAGCCAATTATCAACTTGCTTACCCTTGACCCATTAAATATTCCCACCTCGACAACGCCCGGTATTGCCTTTAATTCCGCTTCCTTATCGATATCGATGCTGTCGATGGGGTACGAATAATCCAGGAGGTAATTGCCGTTATCCGTGATGACCGGCCCCCTCTTATCGTTCCCCACCCTTAACCTAGCTTCCCCGCCAAACCTCCTCTCTATTGTTCGCTTAACCATTAACCAAGCGAATGGTAATACCTCTATTGGAATTGGCCGCCCACCCGGTATTGCCGGAACAAGTTTGCTCTCATCTATTATTACTATGAAGGATGCCGCCCCATAGTCGATGATCTTTTCCCGAGTTAATGCCCCACCCCCGCCTTTTATCAAGTTTTTATTTGGGTCCACGGCATCGGCTCCATCTATTGCAACATCTATCTCATCCACTTGCCATGGCTGCCTCACCATTCTTCCCAATCCAAGCCTCACCGCATTCACCTCGACCTCGCTTGAGGTGGGAACTATCTCAATTGATAATTCTCCTCTCCTCACCCTCTCCGCCAGCATTTCAAGAAATACTTGAGCAGTGCTTCCAGTGCCGGCCCCCACCACGTCCCCGTTACTTACGTAACTCAACGCCGCTGCAGCAGCCTTCTCCTTGCTATTCATGTATGTTCCCCGTCATTGGTCGACCTATGCCCACGTAAATCACGTTCGGGGGCGGGTTCCTCCAGTCCCGAATTATGTGCCTAGAATCAACCACTGCCACCCTGGAATTTACTTTGCCTATATCCATGAGGCTCAGCCTAGCATATTCACTGTGGTCGGTTAGTATCGCTATCACGTCGGCCCTCAACGATGCCTCCAGGTCCCTGGTTAACGGTATGTTCCAATCCCTCAATGTGCGGTCCTCCACCACGTATGGATCGTGAACAATCAGGTTCCTGTATCCATTATTTAGCAGGTGCTTAATGACGTCATACGAGGGGCTTAGCCTAGTGTCGTCCACGTCGCCCCTAAATGCCAACCCAAGCACGGATATTCTTGGATTCGTTGCCTTAATTATGCCTGCTGCCTCCCTTATTAGGTCGAATACATGCTTAGCGGCCATGACGTTTATCTGTCTTCCCAGAGACGTTAAGTCTAATTGAACGCCGATGCGTTTAGCGGTATACATGAGGAACTGCGGATAAATTGGTATGCAGGAACCGCCCACCCCAGGACCAGGCTTATGCAAGTGTGAGTAGGGTTGGCTATTTGCTGCTTCCCTAACCTCATCGAAATCTATGCCCAAGCTCCTGCAGAGCCTAGCCACTTCATTAGCTAACGCGATATTTACATCCCTATAGACGCCCTCCACTAGTTTCTCGGTCTCAGCCACTGTGGGTGAACTAACTATCATCACTCCCTTCTTCGCTATGACTCCATAAAGCGCCTTTGCGGCCTTGGTGCTTCTTGGCCCGATTCCCCCAATTACCTTAGGGTATCGCTCCTCTATGTCTTGAATAGCCCTTCCCACATATATTCGCTCAGGTGAGTATACTAGTCCAAAATCATCCTCAGCCACTAATCCACTGACGCGCTCTAGTATGGGCTTAGCCACCTCTATGGTGGTTCTGGGGGGAACCGATGACTCTATTATAACTAGGTCCCCCCTCTTGAGGCCCTTGCCTATGCTCTCCATTGCGGAGGAAAAAGCGTCAAAACGTGGTTCTCCATCATTCATGTATATGGGAACAGTCACTATCTTCACTTGGCTACTGGCGGAGGCCTCCTCCCCGCTCATTGTGTATGTCAATTTCTTAGCCAGCCTCCTCAGCTCAGCCTCAACAGTTGAATCGCTTAACCTAAAAGTGCATGACTTAAATGCGGCGACTTTACTTGAGTCAGCATCAACCCCAATCACTTTGGCTCCCGCCCTTGCCCATACTGCCGCTATCGCCGTGCCAACGTATCCCATTCCATATACGGCCACCACTAATTCCCCCTCCCTCAATAGCCTCGCTAATTCATTCTCATCGGCATCCAATAGATTAACCATGCGGGAATCAGGGAAGCGCGATTATTAAACTTACCCAGCCATACGCCTCTAATTAATTAAACTTTGTGATGAGGAAGGGGAGCAAAAATTTTTATAGACATAGGTGACGGTTGTTTCGGTGAATTAAGTGGAGTACGTATATGCAACGCTGTTGCTTCACTATGCCAAGCAACCAATAAACGAGGAGAACATAGTTAAGGTTCTTCAGGCTGCTGGGGTATCCGCCGATGAAATAAAGGTGAAGGCCTTAGTGGCNGCAATAAAGGATGTTAACATCGATGAGGCAATAAAAACGGCTGCATTCGCTCCAGCAGCGCCAGCCGCTGCACCAGCTGCCCAGCCTCAAGCAGCATCAGCGGCGGGCGCAGAGAAGAAGGAGGAGAAGGCCGAGAAGAAGGAGGAGAAATCAGAGGAGGAAACAATCGGCGGCCTCGCTAGCCTCTTCGGTTAATATAACAGCAATTATCATTTAATAAAATAATTTTTGATGGCGTTATTTGCTTCACTCCTTTAATAATTTATTCCACGGTATTTTCCTACCGCACTTAGGGCAGTACTCCCAATCCTCCTCTATGGGTGATCCACAGTACGGGCAGACGTAATGCTTTTCCTTTGATTCCGCCCCGCCATCCCCGCCCGCTTGTTGATTGGGTTCCTCGACCCCCGCCTCCTGCGGCTTCTCAATCGTCTCTACGGATACTTGTTGGAAGTATTTGGATAGGATTTTGCTCCATAATTCCTTAGGCGACTTAGTGTATAGCCTTATCCTTTGGTATGGGAGCTGCATGCCTCTCCTCTTCTGGTTCTGCGGCTTTGATTCCAGCTCTATTTCTATGAATCTTCTCTTCTCGTTTATGAGTATGCGTTTAACGGCGAGGGGGGTCTTCATTATGTAGGACCCATCCAGTATAAATGCATCCCTATAGAATACAACGCCCTTGCTGGGTATCATCGGTAGATTACCCATGGGGTTGGCTGCTTGGCCCGCAAACGGAAGCTTAAGGGCCCTCGATAATGCGTAGAACACGAGGAACCAAACGCCGAAGAGAACTAGGTAGCCTAGGAAGTAGGATAGGAAGTCCTGATAAAAGACGGTCATTCCGACAGCGTACCTGGCTATTAATGCCGTTATAAATCTATTAACGACTGTGGATAAGAGGGTTGGGTAAATGAATATGATCACCAATAACAGCGCTAGGAGTATGAACATGTTCTTGAACATTCCCTTAGACATTTGGGAGTACTCTTTCTGAAGCTCGGCGTCGCGCTCCATTGCTTTCCGTATCTCGTCAGGATCAAGCTTCCCCAGAGCCGATTGTCGCTTATACTTCTCTATCTCAACCGAGTTAGATTTATATGACTTATAGCTCATCGCGATCATTATCCCGAACACTATAACCAAGTAACCCACGAATACCCCTATTGAGAGCCAACTATTATGGGCGACTTGCCCCCATGCGGCGGCGGCAGCGAACGCTATAGGCGCCACTACCCAGAACAAGTACTTAACGGGTCCAGACTGCATTGCCATTGACATATAATCAACTCCCTATAATGATGAAATAATAAACTTTTCCTAAACGTACTAGAACCATTACTGCCCAGAATCGGGCGGCTCAGCAATCTCCGGCTTTTTGGGATGCCGCAGATAGTTGCTGAAATAGGAATAAGGCTTTTGATTGCCTAAACATTATTTGGGTATGGGTTGGGAATCATATATTACCATATTAACGTTTATATAGGCTTAGCGGTTCGATAAGTAATGGAGATGGAAGTCCATTGGGACGAAAAGCTTTACCCCATTAGGGTTTGGGGTGGGGATAAGTGATTCCAAGCATTGCATGGTTATTCATTGCTTGGTTTCTAATGATTGGTGTTCTTTATCCATTCAGAAATAGGTTCAAGCTGCTCAAGATATATTATGGGCTCGCCGTGATGGTGCGGGGAGAAAATGTTCACCAAGTAATAGAGCCAGTTGCTAAGGCAATTTCGCGGGTGCCATCCTGGATTCTGGAGGTGTTGGTGATCGGTGTATTTCTATCCTCAATGCTATACTTAGTTCCAGCTCCGCTTCAGATAGTTGGGGTACCCGGCTTCTCGTTCCCCTCGTTCTTCAGGATATTGGGCAATAATGTATATGCAATACTAACGGTTAAATCATCGTCGCCGACAACATTGGTCACGCATAAATTCGTCCCTCTAGCCCCGCTGATACCGGGTGTCACGGTTGATCTATATGTATTCCTCTACGTTTTGATAGCCATAGGCATAGGCATATTGGTTCATGAATTCAGCCACGGCGCATTGGCTATCAGGTTCGGTTCTCGAGTCAAGTCCGGTGGAGCTTTTCTCTCCTTATTTCTCCTTTATGGCGGGTTCGTGGAGCTCGATGAGAACGACATGAAGCAGAGGCTCTCCTTAATTCAATTATTGACAGTGTACGGCGGTGGGGTATTCGCAAATCTCTTGCTGGCTTACTTAGCAGTTGGCTTACTTTATCTAGTTAATGCTCCAGGCATAATAAATGCCTTAGGTGGGGTAATTATAACCGGCGTGTTGAAGGGGTACCCCGCCTATCAATCGGGGATAATTAATGGAAGCGTCCTCCTATATGCTAACGGTACTGCAATTCAATCAACATATTCGCTCCTATACTTATTGGAGGGAGCTAGGCCTGGCGAGCACTTGATTTTAACGACGCTAGCTAATGGCGTGATCACCAATCACGTGGTCACATTGGCAAGCAACCCCAATGATCCGGGCTTTCCCTTTATTGGGGTAATGCTTCAAAACAGGGACTTCTATAATTTCCTTTACTGGTTCTGGACGCTTAATGTTACCCTGGTTCTCCTGAATTCTCTTCCCGCTCTTCCACTTGATGGTGGTCAATTCGTTTATGCGATCTTGGCTCGAGTTATGGGCGAGAAGAAGGCTATGAGGGTCACGGAGGGGCTCAGCGTGGTTGTGTGGGGCCTAATAATACTCACGATATATGTCAGCATAGCCACTGGTCTATGGCAACTCGTTGCGCCTTGAACCCTCATGTAGTCTATATAAAGATGGTTAGGGGATGGAAAACCCCATCCTTTAGGGCGGAGAGATGGCCTAACTAATGCTTCTAATAATAAAGTTTAAATTAGAGGCATAGAATGCTTAGGTTAATGCAGAATTCCTTTAGCGATAATATTAAGGGTTACATAGATGGATTGCTGGATAATGTTAGTGATATTGAGTTGGTGGGATTAGCGACTGCGAATGGTTTTCCCATAGCGGTTAAGAGTCGTGGGCCAGCCGCTATTGATAATAGAATGTTAAGCGCATTCATTGCGTCGATAATAAATGACGTATCGAGGAGCCTCAAGGCAGCTAACATGAGTGCTGATGTTGAGGCATTAACCATAATTACATCTAGTTCCCAGATCCTATTAAGGAGAAAGGGCGATCTAATAATAGTGATTAAGGCATCGCCCGATGCAGACACGAATCTCCTCCTCTACTTAATAAATCAAGATCCATTCTAGTAAGTCACTGATGATTTTTAAAATAAAAACTTGAAGTTGATTTTAATTATGGACTTAATAGATGCATTACTTGACTAGCCTCAGATCTATTCCCTTAGTTTCTGGTCCCATTGCCGCAGCTATTCCGTATAATATTCCTGCTAATATTAAGAAGAACGCGGCAGTGAACCAGATGTTTGTTCCTTCAATGGACTTAAATACGCTGTATAATGGAATGGAATATAGGGGCATCCACGCGGTCAGGAAGAGTCCAGAGCTATAACCAAACCCGACTCCGCTGGCTCGTCTAACTGTGCCGAAGCGCTCGGATAAGTAGACTGGAACGAGGCCCCATGGCCACTGAGTGAACCAACCAGCGAACAGTGAACCCAAGTAAAGCAATGCAATATTCTTGGTTGCCGCGCCTAGATACCATATGTAGAATGATGGAACAGCCATTACTACAGAAACCACTGCGCTAATGATGAATGCCCTTTTCCTCCCTATGAAGTCGGAGGAGAAGCCCCAGAGCGTTGCGGCTATTGCAGCGAAGATTCCGGAGATAGCGTAGAAGTACGATGCACTTCCTTCCCCTAACCCGGCCCCAGTCAATATACCTGTTGCGTAGTCGAAGAGGGAGTATGAGCTGAAGAATAGTCCAGTCATCAAGATAAATACTTGTAGGAATGTCCATAGGGTTGGGGGCTTGAAGAGGCTTAGGAATGGAACCTTCTCTAACTCCTTCTTCTCCTTTGCTTCCGTAAATATTGGGGAATCCTTCATCTTGAACCTAATGATTAATGCAACGACGGCCGGTATTAAGCCTGTTAGGAATACGTACCGCCAACCATAGGCCTTCATCGCCGGTATCCCAAGTGTAGCCACGAATAGGGAAACCACGAAGCCGCCGAGGGCCACGCCCCATGAGAATGCCCCCTGCGCTATGCCGCTTGCTAGACCCCTCCACTTGGTGGGCGCGTACTCTATAGCGAATGGATGCCCAGCGGCGTACTCTCCTCCTATGAATGTTCCCTGCACGAATCTGAGAACTAGGAATATTATGAATGCAGCTATGCCTATTTCGGCATATGTTGGGAGCGCCGCNGTTAATGCACTTAATATTGAGAACCCGGTTATGGTGATCATCAGCGTATCTCTGCGTCCCCATTTATCGCCTAGGTTGCCGAATATTGCGCTGCCCAGCGGTCTTCCTATTAGGGTGAAGGCGTATCCGAAGAGCGTATAGTAGTACTTCAGTATGCCGCTTAGGCTTGGCGGCAATAATACGCCAGCAAGTATAGTGGTCATTGCTGTTACGAATAGTAGATCATACGCATCCAGCATGAAGCCGAAGAATTGGCTGATTAATGCTTCCTTTGCTTCCCGCGTCCATTTCTCTTNGTATATGGATGCATCCATTGATTTTTAATAATTAATATATATAAAAATTATGGCTCAATATGTTTACAGATGTAATTTATTCTATTAGTGAAATAAATTATGTTGATATTCATTGATCAATCTATTGCTTAATGTAAATAAAAATTATATTAATATCAATTGTTTCTTTTACTATTAGAAATATAAAAAATCAGCATTCTTATGATAGAAATGTTCACTGACTATTTATATTTATAATTAAATACCTTTCTTGCTTAATACTAATTATTGTTATTATTTATAAAGTTGTTTTTATTTCATCTAAGATAAATAGCTTTTCCCCAAGTAATTCCAGACGTATCGGTAAATTTATTTAAGTTCCTTAAAATCGCTACCTGTGTCGTCGCCTCTCAGCGGCATTACAGTGCTAGAAATAGCTAGCGCAGTGGCCGGTCCATTCGCCTCAATGATGCTTGCCGATCTCGGCGCAGAAGTAATAAAGGTTGAGCCCATTAATGGGGATCACGCGAGGTCATGGGGTCCCCCCTTTTATGCGGATAATTATAGCGCGTATTTCGCAAGCATTAATAGGGGCAAGAAATCCATTGCGATCAATCTAGGGACAAGGGAGGGCATTGATATTGCTAGAAAACTGGTATCGAGAAGCGATGTAATTATCGAGGCAATGAGGCCTGGAGCCGCCGATAAGCTAGGCATAGGTTACGTGGATTCAGCTAGACTTAATCCAGGGATAATTTATTGCTCAATTTCAGGCTTTGGTCAATGGGGCCCATACAGGAATGAACCTGGTTACGATATAATCGCGCTGGCCATGAGTGGCTTAATGGATTTAACGGGGGAGCCTAATGGCGAGCCCGTTAAGTTTGGAGTGCCCATAATAGATATAGTCACATCAATGTACTGTGTCACATCGATATTGGCCGCATTAAGGATGAGGGAAAAGAATGGTAAAGGCACATATATAGACCTATCCCTAATGGATTCCGCGCTATCCATCCTGACTCACCAAGCATCTCAGTATCTAGCCGGCGGCGAGGTTCCACGCAGAATGGGAAGCGCCCATCCAACCATTGTTCCATACCAAGCATTCAAGGGAAGCGATGATAAGTACTTCATAGTGGCTGTGGGGAACGATAAATTATGGGAATCATTCTGCAAGGCAATTGGCCGCGAGGATCTGCTTCTCAATCCATTATATAGAACCAATCCAGATAGGGTCAGAAACAGGGAGGCATTGATTGAGGAGTTAAGAGCAACTTTCAATAAGTCCCCGTCCAATCATTGGATTAAATTACTTAAGGAGGCCGGCGTTCCAGTCTCCCCAATACTTAACGTCAAGGAGGCAGTGGAGAGCGATCATGCCAAGCAGAGGGGCGCAGTCCTCAGCTTGGCTCACCCCAGGATTGGGGCGATTAAGGTAATGAGTAATCCAATTAAAAGCAATAATATGAAGGTTATCACTGATATCCCTCCCCCAATGCTGGGCGAACATACGCAAGAGGTATTATCATGGTTAGGCTACTCCAACGAGGAGATAACCGACCTACTAAGAAGAGGCATAGCGANGTCCCTGGCCTCCTCCCCGCCTTGAGGAGCGAGGTTCTTCACTCCTTGAATCCCCTCTTTTATAATCGGTAAGTAATTATGGCTCCTTTAAGGCTTGGATTGCATTCAGGAATGGGTCTCCATAATACCATAGAGGGAACGAGCAGTGAATAGTTACAAGGGGCAAGTAATCAGAGAGGGAATTCGGGACAGGGGATAGTGCTTATCGTTTTTAGTGAATAATTTAAAATTATTGGGTAGGCCTTGGCTTTAATGACAAAATGGCTCCAGGATACCTCTGTGTATTTCAAGGGCAATGTAGGTGTAATGATGGTATCCTGGTTAATATATGCCGTAGGTTCATCCATAACCGTTCCTTACCTCTCGATCTATATGAAGATGCTTGGCGCTGATTCGGAGATTATAGGCATTATTTACTCCCTTGGCATGCTCTCCCAATTGATAACTATAATCCCCGGGGGCCTTTTAACGGATACGATAGGGCGGCGTCGCTCAATACTAATAGGTACTTGGGGAGTGGCTGGCACAACTCTTCTCTATGTTTTGGCTCCTAATTGGGAATCGCTCCTCGCGATATATATCATTAATTCAGCTATTGGATTTTACCAACCGGCCCTCATGGCTACGATATTGGACTCGCTTCCATCAAGCAAAAGAGCCAGTGGCGTGATGTTGGTCTCCGTGCTTCCTCAATTACCTACATTGATACTGCCGCCCCTTGGTGGTGCATTGATAAATAGGTATGGTTTGCTCGGCATCAGATTTGCATACTTAATATCAACCATTATGGCCATAATTGTGGCGGTTATACGTCACAAGACCCTTGTGGAGACCCTTAACGAGACGCGGAGCAANTTATCCCTACGGGAATTGCTTGCTTCATATGATTTGCGTTCATCCATATTGAGGCTACACGCGAGGGCTAGATTCCTCTTGGTGATAATGCTCATCGCCTCGGCCACAACCGTTTCAGCCAACACATTAGTGCCTATTTATGCTATTTATAAATTGAATTTAAACACGGTGGCTTGGGGAACCATTGTGGCTGCGGCCAATGCCGCCTACATTATCGTGGGAGTGGTGACGGCTTTATATATAGATAAGATGCGGCATTCCCTCCTAATTATTGGCTCCACAACGATAGCGGTTGCCAATGTGTTTGGATTATTGCCTCTAGGGGGAATCGCAATAGCGGTCTACCTAATAATTATACAAATCGGCGCTCAGGTGGTGTCCACATCGATTCAAAGCGATATGGGGGACTACGTAGATGCAAGGGGCAGGGGCAATGCCATTAGCCTCCTCATAATTTTTCAATTAATAGGCCAATCCCTGGGAAGCTATATTGCAGGCATAACGTATAGGCTGAATCCATTAAACATATTCATGATACCCCTCATTATTATGATTGCAACAACAATAGCGATTTGGTTTATAATTCATAAGCGGCATTAAACCTTATTGCGGGTCAAACTCCTCGCCAATTAAGGCGAGGCGCATTGCAAAAAAAGATCGGAAGCCTCGCCCTTTTGGGAGGAGGTCAGTTTCCTTGTTTTCGCTCCTTTGAATTACCGGGTAGAGATAGCCTGGACTTAGCGTAGTATTGCAGTGGATTCCTTGTTCCGCATCCTAAATTTGTTGGGCATAGCCCCAACGTATTCATTTCTTGGCATGAGGGTGGTAGATACTTATTTCTACCCCCCTTAAGGCCGGATATGTGCTCCACTTGGTACCTAGTTATCTTCTCACTGAAGTCGGCAACTGTTTTAAAGTCGTTTATGATTCGCTCAACTGCGTCCTCTATTTCTAATCCATCATAATCCGTCAAGGCATTTATCATGAATGCAGCGTAGGCGAATCTAGCCATGTGGCTCGGATTCCCGCCGCTCCTCATTTCTTTCATAATGCTCTCTATGCAGGGAGGATAGCGAGTGGTTACCTTAACATTAACTGGTTCATACTTTATGTTGACTCTCTCCTGTAAGTTGCCTAACCTATCCTTAACAGGCTCTATTATTCTCGCGAATAACTCCTTTTCCTTATTGAATGAGCTTATCAGATTAATCACTTGCTTCTCCACGGACTCCTCAACTAGCCTAACTAGGTCCAGCCGATTTACTAGGACATATCCCCGTATTAATGGACGCGATCCCAGCGACCAGTAAGGATCATTGCGGGGCATTGCCTTTAAGTAGTCCCAAACATTGACGCTGGACTCAAATAACCTAGCAATTTGGCCTCCGGCCACGCGACCAGATGGCTCTATCCTCATGCCGAATTCCCGAGCCACGTATGCTATGCATGCTGGGTCCTCCTTCGCTAAATTCCTGGAGAACAACTTGCTCTCGGCATCTGCAATGCGTCTCCACAGCCTTGAATTAAGGTGGGCAGCCATGGCCATGGCTAAGAAATGAATGAGAACTACATTAATGGAATCGCCAAATAATGGCGTCCTCGCCTTCTCCCCCCTATTCACGAGGTCCTCGAGGAAATCCATTGCCTTGATCACTAGATCCTTATTCTCAGGCTTAGCTAGATCATCTAATCTAATTCCAGCCCTATCCACTCTACGCTTCGCTTCGTTGGTGAATGGATACTTAAGTATGAAGGCATCCATGTCNCTGGAGAGGCATGCAGGTACACCCACGTGCAGCAAATAAGTCCAGCAAATATAAAAATATTGCAATGAAATAATTAATATGACAGGGCGTCTCGTCTCTTTAGGCCCCGAAGGGTTCGCGCTGAGGTCCCGATAATTCATCTAATGCGGGAGGCCCAAATAATATGCGGTGCACTTATTGAGGTGATGCTATAATTAATGGCCATTGAATTAATGTATTGCTTGGCGGTTCACGTGTTCATTTCCATTATNGTGAGCCTCCGCCCATCTTGTGCGGGCAATATGAATGTTAACTTGTATGGATCCCCAAAGAATATGGCCGATACATCATCGCCTAGGTGTATTTCCCCATCTATTCCATGCACTGCGCAGCTCTCGCAATTCTTAATGATAGACATGACTGACCTAATGGAGCTCGATGCTTCCCCTCCCTTCCTTTTTATCGATACATACATCGCGAAGTGATCCTCATGCGCATGGACATTCACGGAGGCGCCAACCTCTTTCTCGATTTCCTTGCCTAACTCATTCATCTCATTAGTTACTCGCTGAATCAAGTCGCTGCTCTGCTCCTCCTCATCCGTGGGGGCCACAGCTATATTCATCAGCACCTCCAGATCATCGTTCTGCCCAATCCTCTTAAGTTCCTCCCCTAATTTTCTCCATTCCTCAAGTCCAAGCCGTATTTGCTTTATGTCAAACATTGAATTCATCACATGAAATGGGTTTTTAAAGCTATTCACGACGAAATAAACAATCCAAAGATTTCGCTCATTTATGCTTCTTTGATGTTATAAATTATAGGATTTATTGCAGAGCCCCAATTCTCTTAGGAGGTCCCTCTCCTCTACGTCGCCTCTAGGCGATTTTTCCCTGAATATTTGGGCCTCATATAGGTATATCTCTATATTATCCTCTATCCAGCAATCAGGAGATAGCGAGGCTTTAATGCATGCCTCGCTCAGGAATGTCATGGAGTCCCAACAATACTCGACGGGGNCCTGCGGCAAAAGGAGTCCCCCGCCGAAGCCGTGTTGAATCACTATTCCATGCCTCCCAACCTCTATATGGTTCGATAGATCCCGTGGATCCATTTTAATTCTCTCCAATGGACTTAATATGCTGACCTCAAAGGTCACTTTACTCAACTCTTCTTGGGTGAGCGGCATGAATCTTGGATCATCAAAGGCAGCCGCTAGCGCGCTGGATATAGTGGCCTTGGCGGTATTCACATTGCCTCGGGGATACCCGATGCATCCTCTTAATNCCCGCTTCTCATTCTCCATGGTCTCAATAGTTGTGAATACGCCGTAATTATCCTGGATCAATTTTGGAGGAGCATCATTCGGCACATTAATTATCCTCCTTGATTTAACATACTCCTCCACGGCTAATCTAGCCAACCTAACTAAGTACTCCCCCTCCTCCACGCTATATGGCTTAAACATGGTATGTAAATAAAGCGGGGCTTAATATGCCTTCACGCAATTAACTGGTTGATTTATATTAGTGATGTTTTTGTTTTTCTGATGCCCATCGTGGGGTTTAGGTTTAGAGCATACACCGACTAATGTTGAGGGCGTTAAAGGCCCAGTTGAGGTTGCGTGAGAGGCGTGCAACGCCCTACGATGGGCAAGGCGGGGTGGGGAANCGGGAAGCCCCTTAAGGGTGGGGTAGCTCACAGGGATAAGTATTTCTCTTCATCTATTTCGCTTAATACATTGTTTCTTTGTTGTTCGGTTCTCCATTTTTGCAGCCATCTATATACCGTGGAGTGCTGGCGACCCGCCAGCAACATGTCTATAGCGTTTCTAGCTGCCTCGGCGTTCTCGAATCTGCCTATTATGTATATTGATGAGCCTTTTATGTTTATTTTTGTTTCCGTTAATTCCTCTATGTTTCTCTTGGCTTTGCCGTTCTCCCCTATTATGAGTCCCTTAAGCCTAGCCACCCTGCCCGGCTTGTCCTTATTGACGTAATCAGTGATGTTGATTTCCTCCATTAGGTAATCCTTATCATCCAGCACCAATGCATCCTCTATTGGGAAGCCTGCATTTATTGCCTCTATTATTCGCTTAGATGATATCACGTCATCCAATGTAGCGCCTTCCTGCGGTATTATGGTAGCCTTGCCCTCCTCCTGTCTTATGGATACCCTATGCGNTTCATATAGTATTCTCTCGGCTTCCCTTGGCAATGGCTCATCAATAACCACGGATATGCCTCCCCTTAAGTAATCGCTTATCATGACATGAATTAAGTCACTGTATTTTAATACCTTTTGGAAATGATTGGAATGACATATCGCAGCCTCAACTCAATTATCCCGTTGAGGCGTTTTTGACGCGGTTCTTCGATGGACATGGCGATGCAATAGAGNTAAATATGGGTTCTCATTATTATCAATTAACGATGAGGGCTCTATTCATTGAAGTGATAAGGACATTGGTGTACTTGGAGGGCTTTTACTATGAGGCCGCTTATGAGTTAAGCCATGGCTTTGGGGTGAAGGATAAGGCCGGTCTGGCTACTGCTTTCGAAAAGGAGTGGGAAGCTGCATATAGTGGGGCCGTGGGGAGCGGGACGTTTAGGTCTCTCAGGTACTTGGCGCGGAATGTAGTCGCCTCATTATCTAGGAAATTCTCCATGAGTATTAGTCCACCTGAATTGGATTATTGGGGCAATGCAGTGATCAATGCATTAATTGATTCCTCTAGGCTATATGATGATGTGAATGATGCGCTTACGTCATTATCGAATAAGGCCCTTGACCTCTATGTTTTAACTAATNTGGATAACGACATTGCAAAGAAGATATTGCTTAAGCATGACATATTAAGGTTCTTCAGGGGCGTGATAAGCTCCGACTTAACTAGAATAGGTAAGCCCAGCATCAAGATATTCAACGTAGCCATAAATAAGGCCGGCGTAAATAAGGAGGAGGCATNAATAGTCAGCGGATTAACGGAGGACATAATTGGAAGCAAGTTAAGTCAAATAAGGATGGCATTCGTGAATAGGGATAACATCACGCCAACGCCCCAGCCCGATTATGTGGTAAAGGATCTAAACGAGCNCCTGAGCATTATATAGCTGCATCGAGGCATGGGATCATTGTGGCATTATTTTTATTCTCTATTATCTTNTTGTTTTTATGGTTGATGCGTACCAATTAGCGATAGCCACGATTTCTGTGGCCACTCAGTTATTCGCAGTCATAGATCCCATAGGCGCGGTGCCCCTTCTATTTAATGTGCCGGATTACGAGAGGAGAATAACTAAGATAAGTAGGTTAATAGGGGTGGCGGTGCCTGTTATATTATTGGTGTTTGCATTAGTGGGGCCCTATATTTTTTCAATCTTCGGCATCAATATAAATGACTTCAAGATAGCGGGCGGCATAATATTACTCATAGTAGCAATAGATATATTGAGGGGCGGAACATCCAGCACTGTCCCAATAAATCCGGATGATTATATATTGGTTCCAATAGTTACTCCCCTCCTCGTGGGTCCCGGCGCCATAACCTCCGCGATAATATACATGACTTACTACCCAATCGCTGCAGTTATTATTGGAATAATCGTTTCCTCCTTCTTCACTTACCTGACTGTTAGGTACTCCCTGCTGCTCGTGAGGGTAATGGGTCAAAGCATGTTGAAAATGATAGGCAGATTCTTCAGCTTAATAATAGCATCTTGGGCAGTTCAATTAATAATAGAGGGAATCACTCACTTTGTTTAGC
>LOBW01000020.1 GCA_001516585.1 Thermocladium sp. ECH_B | reverse complement strand
TCGTGAGGGGTGAGAGGAAGAGCATTCAAGTTAAATCGCCTAAGGGGAGCAAAATGGCCTCGATAGATCTAGGCATCAATGTCTTGGCGAGCGTAGTAGTCGATGATGGTACGTGGTTGCTTTATAAGGGGGTTAGGGCGAAGGAGGATTACTTCTACCTACAAAATAGGATAGGCGAGGCGCAATCCTTGGCGGATAAGGCGAGGAACATTGGGGAATATGAGGCGTATTATGAGCTTAATAGGGAGAGGAGGAGGCTTTTCAAGAAGTTAACCAAGAGGCTTCTTCACCTCTACCGCAACTTTGCCTCCCACCTAATGAGGGAGTTGCATGAGCGAGGCGTCTCAACCATCTACTTAGGTTACCCCCTCAACATCGCTCAACAAAAGGGTAATAAGTTCACGGTGAATTTGTGGTCTTACCGTGAGTTGATGAATATCATAGAACTGAAGGCTCAAGAGTATGGTATTCATGTGTTTGAGGTCATTGAGTACAATACCTCAAAGTACTGTGCTTATCATGGTGTTGAGGTTGAGAGGGGGCCGAGGGGAGTAGTTAATTGCCCCTTGGGTCATAAGCTTCATTCGGATCTAAACGGTGCATTGAATATCTTGAAGAAGGCTACCGGCATGACGATCTCAGCGATAAAGAGGCCCCTATCCTTTATCGTGGATCATAATCGAGTAGCGCCCATTAATGGGGCGTAACCCTCTAGACCTCGGGGAACCCCCACCCTCAAGGCGGGGAGGAGGTCAGTCTCTATATTTATTGTTCAAGAAATGGGAGACTCGCCCACAAGGGTTGGGATATCGCTTGCCTTAGTTTTTCAATAGCTAGGGATTAAGCCTTCTCTCCTATAGGTTCGAGGTAATGTTTATTAATCGACGTTGGAATTGATGCGCTATGGGTATGGCATACATTGTGTTGGATGCATTGGGTGTCGCTGCGCTAGATGAGGGCGGCAGCATCATTGATAAGGAGCCCTTCAAGGGCGGTGTAGATGAAATTGCGCGCAAACTAAATGCAATGGAGCAGGGGCAAGCCATTGAGGAGGTGCTCGCATTAATAGGGAGACTCAAGGAGCGCGGCGTGAGCGCGGTCTCGCTTGAGCATAAGGAGATGGCTCGCAACGTGAGCCTTAAGGAAACCGGGGTGGAGGTTAAGGCTGAGTTGCCGTCCAGCATTGGGATGATGTTCAGGACTCAGTTCAGGGAGAAGTACGTGACTGCCCTATATGGCTTGACGTTTGATGAGTATAGGGAGAAGCTTTTCGAGGCAACGGTGGCTCAAACCAGGGGCAAGATAAGGCAAACCGCTGAGAAGAGGGACTTATTCATAGCTCAGGCAATAAGTGCGGTCGATGATATGGATAAGATATTGAATCTATACGCCTCCAGGATGAAGGAGTGGTATGGCCTGCACTTCCCTGAGCTGGATGGATTAACGAGGGAGCAAATAGAGTATGCGAAGCTGGTGTATGAATTGGGGCAGCGCGATAATTATACGCTGGATAAGATAATGAAGGTTCTCCCGGAGCTTCAGGAGGATAGGGCCAAGAGAATTGCTGAGGCCGCTAAGCGAAGCGTTGGTGCCTCCATGACTGACTGGGATATACAGCAAATAAGGTATATAGCGAAGCAATTCATTGATCTCTATAATGCTAGGAACGATGTTACGCAGTACATAGATGACGCCATGAAGGACGTGGCGCCAAACATACGTGAATTGGTTGGTTCACTCCTTGGCGCGAGGCTGATAATGTTGGCTGGCGGATTAATGCGGCTCTCAATGCTTCCAGCATCGACGATACAGGTATTGGGTGCCGAGAAGGCGCTTTTCAGGGCATTGAGGACGGGAAGCAGACCGCCGAAGCACGGCATATTGTTCCAATTCCAGGAAATATTTAGGGCGCCTCGGTGGCAGCGCGGCAAGATAGCTAGAGCCCTCGCCGCTAAGCTGGCAATAGCGGCTAAGGCAGATGCATTCACGGGTAACTTCATTGCGCCTAAGTTGAAGGAGGACTTAATGAAGAGGATACAGGNGATAAAGACCCTCTATGCGAAGCCCCCAGCCAAGAAGCCGGAGCAGCATTTGCCTGAGCATCATGGTCATGGAGGAGGCAGGGGTAGGCGGCAATGGAGGGGAAAGAGATAATAAGGATGGGTGAATGGGTGGTATAGATGTCCATAAAGGCAATTAATGTTGAGGAGCACGAGTTTAAGGGAGTGTATTGGATCCATTTCGAGGATGGCAGCAGTAGGTTAGCCACGATTAATTTAACGCCGGGGAAGAGGGTTTATGGCGAGCAATTAATAAACATAAACGGCGTCGAGTATAGGGTATGGAATCCATATAGATCCAAGTTAGCCGCGGCCCTCATGAATGGGTTAAAGATAATGCCGTTGGGCGAGGCGAGCGAGATCCTTTACCTTGGAGCGGCCAGTGGAACAACGGTGAGCCACATGAGCGATATAGTTGGTCCGAGGGGAACAATATACAGCGTCGAGTTTAGTCCAAGGGTGTTCAGGGAATTCATGGAGAGAATAATAGATCAAGGACGGAGGAACGTGATACCGATACTGGCTGATGCCAGGTACCCGGAGCAATACATCTCCATAGTTAAGAAGGTGGACTTGGTATATATAGATGTGGCCCAACCATTCCAGGCCAAGGTGCTTGCGGATAATGCGGATGTCTTCCTCAATAAGGGGGGTCGAGTTGTTCTGGTGATTAAGGCAATGTCAATAGATGTAACTAAGGAACCATCCGAGACCTTTAAGAGGGAGATCGATGCATTAAAGGAGCGGGGCTTCGAGGTCGAGACGAGCGTTCACTTGGAGCCATATGATGTGGCCCACGCATTAGTGGTAGGCAGAAAGATCTAGATCCAATAATGCATTTCATCTCTAAGGAAAAGGCTTATATTTCGGTCCAATAATTTAATCCCGTGGAGGTTCTGGAGGAGGCAATTAGATCGCTTTCGAGGACCGGTAGGACCGTGGTGGTGTCTGACGGCAAGTACAGCTACACCATAGCCTCTAAGACGGGGAGGGGGCCCATTCTAGTTAAGGTAATGGTGGACGGCAAGGATATTAATGAGGAGCATGCAATTGATCTCCTCATCTTCTCCAGGCTCGGCGTCACATCGATAATAGTGGCCGAGAGGGATGGCAAGGAAGAGCTTGAGGACGATACGGTGTATAGGAAGGAGGGGCTCTCCATGATTAGCCCCAAGACTCTGGGCGATATAGCTAACGGCAAAATGCCTAAGCTATTTAAGGATCGCGGCATGATTAAGGCACGCGTCAATGGGAAGGTGCTTAGGAGGATGAGGCAGGAACACNCCCTAAGCCTCGGCGAGATAGCTGAGGCCNTATCAGTGGGCAGGAGAACAATATATGAATACGAGAAGGGAAACATGGAGGCTGCCGGCGAGCGCGCCATTGCTTTAATGGAATTATTCGGCAACGATGTGCTTGAGGACGCTGATTTATCTCCTAGGCTAGATGAAGAGACGCTAAGCAGGAGAATCACTAGGCTACGTGCGGGGAGTTTCGTGATGCAGGTTCACTCGCTTGCCTCTGCGCACGCTAAGTTCGCGGAGACACTTGATGAGCCGCTCCTCCTGGATTATGATATAAGGGAAGAGGCTGTGAAGATAAGCGAGATCCTGGGGCTTGGGTATGCCGTGATCGATGATGGGAAAATAGACATAATAAGGCCGAGCCGCAGTAATCCTGATCAATGATTATGGGATGCTTCACGCCTTAATTCAACCCTCAATGCATTCACTATCTTCGGCAATCTATGTTTTTCATCCATCTTGAACCCATCTATGGCGAAGTGCGTTCTCCAAATCTTCACACCCATTGAGGATGCTATCGATATTAATGAGGACATCGAGGGCGTGACCGGAAGCAATTTACCTANCTCGCTTAGCCTATAGTAAAGAGGCGGCGCCACCGCTTCATCGCTTAACCTATTAATGAAGCCAGCAACATCGTTTCCAGCCCTCGCAGCCGTTGCCTCAATGAAGCTTGGATCCATTAAGTTACCGATCCATATGGGGCCACCAAGGCCTGGAGCGCCTATGGGGTAGCCCCTAACTAATTCCCGCCTCAGAGTTTTCGGGTCATACCTATAGAAGCCAATTGATTTAAGGCTCTCCACCGCGGCCGCGCGGTCCTTAATTATCCTCATGCAGGCCCTGTAGTAATGCTTCTCATGATACGCGATCAAGGGCTCTACTCCAATGTCGTATATTAATGCCTCCCTCGCTATGAATCCTATTAATGCGCGTAAACCTATTTCCCTGGAGAATGGAACCCGCAGTGGAAAAACGCCGTATCTCCTCACTGCCTTATTGTAGTGCCTCCCCTCCAGCACCCCAAGATCCGTCGCCGTTACGCAGAGCAATCCATTATTGCTCACTGCCCTGATCGCTGAGGACACGAAGGGCGCGGGGGAACCGAATGGGTCTAGATCAACTATGTCGCACTTAATCCTTGAAAGCAATGAATTGGCCTCTTCCTGAACAACAATGGCCCTATCAATGACGCCGTTCCTCTCCATATTGCTCTTAATCAACTCAACGGCCTCGGGATTTATGTCGCCAACTATAACCCTCTCTAGTCCCTTAACCTCGAGGAGGTATCTCACGCTTCTAACGCCGCTGCCCCCAAGCGGTTCACATAATGTGCCGGCGCTCCCTGAGTCTATGAATGCTTGAACTATAGCTATGGATATTGATCTATTGCTGCTCATGGCTGAATTAAAGAACACGGGGGCCC
The DNA here is from genome assembly GCA_001516585.1 of Thermocladium sp. ECH_B. Lineage (NCBI taxonomy): Archaea > Thermoproteati > Thermoproteota > Thermoprotei > Thermoproteales > Thermoproteaceae > Thermocladium > Thermocladium sp. ECH_B. The sequence goes on along the minus strand of LOBW01000020.1, from coordinate 20,197 downwards.
TAGCGGGTTCCGGCCTATTTCCCACCATGTATCTCAACGGATTCGGAACAAGCACTGATGCATTGCCCTCCACCACCTCGATTAGTTCCGTGGAATCCACGATTCAGCTGGAGTCCCGTATTTAAATAAAACACTCTTCAGTAGGCGCATGTGAAGGATAATGTTTTAAATGGTTAATGCGAAGACCAGGCAGTGATAATTGCAGTTGCTGGTCTCCCCGGGGCAGGTAAAACCACTGTCAGCAAGTTATTGGAGGAGGCTGGATTCAGGGTATACTCAATGGGCGATGTAGTTAGGCGACGCGCAGGGGAACTGGGCATGAGCACGGATGAGGCGTCGGTTTACCTTAGGATAACTAGGGGAGCCCGCGCCATAGTCATGGATTTACTGAATGAAGTAAAGGATGGCTCGGTGGTGGAGGGATTGAGAAGCGTTGATGAATTGGAGGCTCTAGTGGAGCGATTCGGCAGAGTTTACCTGATTTACGTTGCAGCATCCATGACCACTCGATTCAATAGGCTTAAGAACCGTGGGCGGCACGATGACCCGAGGAATCCAAGTGACTTAATAGCTAGGGATTATAGGGAATTAAAGTTTGGCCTCGCCGAATTAATAAGTAGGGCCGATAAAATAATACTTAATGAGGAGGGAATAGAAGAACTTAAGTCCGCGATAGTTGATCTAACTTCCTCACTGCATTGAGGTTCCTATAAATTGAGGGGTTACGCCACTTTATGGGCGATGCTCTCTCCCTGGAATCACGGGGATGAGCCTATCCATACTCATTCTCCGGAATTAGGCGGTAAGGAAATAAGGGAGCGGGGCTTAAACTTGCCTCATCCCATAGAGGGGGAGTTATCGTTCTTTCAGTCATATGCTGTCTTAAGCCTCTAACTTTATAACGTTGCTTTGAGGGGATCAAGCATGGAGCTCGTGGTTAAGGCAATAGTTAATCCGACGGAGGACCCGGCCAAGGTGAGTAGCGCAGTGCATAAAATGGTTGATTTGGATTTACGCGTGATCAATGAGGATGGCGTTGATTATGTGGTCGGCGTCAGTGAATCGATTGCGTCTTTGTCTCCATTGAGGGACCTAGTGGCTAGGCTCGGCATGTCGCGATTAATGAGGGAGATGCTTCGCAGCAATATGGTGGGGGACACGATCGAGATCAGGCTACATAAGCAGGCTGCTTACGTGGGCGCCATATCCTTTGTGTCGCATGATAGCGAGAGCCCCATGGGACCGATAACCATCACGATAACTGCGCCCGATCCAGAGAAGATAATAGAGTGGCTGGTTCCTCATTCTAGAGGAGGTAAACGATTAAATGGGCTTCATGGAAAGTAGGTAATTAATTATCAATATAAGTATAGCTATGTTCAGGAAAAGCATGAAGAACGCCACCAACATATACACTCTACTTGTCACTTCCTCAAATGGGGTGTAGGCAATGGCCGCATTAAACCATGTTTCCTTAACGGTTAAAATAGTGAGGAGCGTCGATATTACCCATGGAATCACAACCATTACATCCGCATTAAGCGTATACGGCTTCTCCAACTCCAGGGGGCCCGCGCTCGTGATTGAGATCGATGGCAATACTATGTTAACCACAAGCAGGAAAGCCACAAGGGTAACCGCTACATCAATATATACCAGCTTCATTAACTTATGAGGAAAGCCCAGCGATTTTAAACGTTATCTTATTTTTAATATGAAGGCGAATCATCGCGTGGACATGAGGCTATTCGCTGCATTAGTCATTGCATTAGCGGTGACCCCGATCGCATTAGGAGCAGCCGGCGTGACTGGATTAAACTACATATATGTGAAGCAGGGCAACACCGCTTATCAGTACCAATTAATGGGTAGCTCCATCATGTTGCCCCAAAAATGCAGCGGTAATTACGATGATTGGCTAATATACTTGGATCCGCGATCAAGCATTGGAATATCAAATATTCAAGTAATCTATGTTAATGGATCCACGGCTCAATACATGGGAATGTATACGCCTAAGTACGCATCGCTTCATTTAGGCTGTGGATCCATCTATGGATTATACATAACCCTGTCGCGGTACCCGCCTCCGCCTCCCTATGGTTACATACAGGCAGGCCTTAATCACACAATTAAGTTGACTCCCGGCATTAATAACATAACAATACCGGTGTCGCCCGGCTTCTCGCTTATGTATGCATATATTAGGGTCACAATGATTGGCCCCGGCAGCTTAATAATTAAATCCCCCTTCACGCACATTATTAATTCAACCCAAGCATCAACAGAGGTGGGCGGCTTCCAATTACCGGTCACGCAGGACACGATAATCACATTCATGCCTCAATCCATCATGTACCTCAACGTGAGCGGCGTGGCCTATGCCTCAATATACCCCACATACTACACCACCGTATTCAATACTGGCCTGGCATACATTATCGGCGAGCCCTATTATGATGCTAAGTACAGCGGCGAATTAGTTAATGCTCCTAGGCTATACCCATCCCAGGTATATATAAAGAACGCCAGCATTAGCTCAATTAATCCAAACCCGGCAGTGATATATGTATACCCACCATGCAGTAACCTAATAGCAAGCGGTGGTCAATACGTTAATGGACATCTCGTGACCCAGGTTCCCAGGAACGTGACCCTGTTCCTATCCGGTAATCCATTAATGAACTTAAGCATCGACTCGATTCCGCTCAATAACGCGACGCTGAGCCTAGGCGTGCTTTCAAACGGCATTGAAGTCATGTCACTCGACGGTGAACCGCTTAATGGCACCGTGGTGTTAAGTAATGGTAGATCAACAATAAGGCCGGGCCCCGGGGTCTGCATATCGCCTGGCGTTTACTCGGCAATAGTGGTGGCCGGCAATTACTCATTTCAATTAAGCGCAAACGTGACTTTGCTTAATCCATCCATAATTGTGCCAATGTATTCCAGGGTAGCCATTAATGTCACCAGCAATGTCACGNCCTGCCTTGGCACGCCCTACCTACTAGTTAATGGCGTTAAGCATGATTATGGAGCACCACTGGATCTCCATTATGTCAAGAATGGATCCAGCATACAAATAGAACTAGCCATTAATGGAGTAACCCTAGCGCAGCGCGCAATCACCATAAATGGAACCAATATATCGATAAGTATCCCGATAAATATGGCGAGGCTACGGGTAACTGACTTACTTGGGTCCCCATTAAGTGATTACACCGTTAATGTGGGTGGCTTGACTTATGTTGATACACCAAATATATGCATCCCAAGCTCCGTCTCCTTCATAGTGATCCAGGTGGGCAACCAGGAATACGTGGCTAAGGCGTCTCCCCAGATACATGTGACGGCGTGGGCATTAACCCATAGATCCATATATATAATACTGGCCATAATGTCATTCATCGCATTCATCGCTATTGCATTGAAAATAAGGGGGAGACGCAGCCGTGACGGGAATGATGAAATAGAATATATATAGAGACTGGCCTCCTCCCCGCCCTAAAGGGCGAGGTTTGCCGCTCATTTTATCAATTCTCATCTCATTTTTGGTTCAGAGCTAATAATTGTGTTCTTAATATTTATAGGCTGATATAGCTGAAGCTTAGCGCATGAGCCGAAAAATAGCGAGCACAATCACATTACCAAGGGATGCGGAGAATTACCTAAGTGAGCATGGGTTCGAAGTTTCAGGTATAGATGATGATTCGCTTAAGGATGCGGAGGCACTGCTTTGTTGGTGCATGGGCGACTTTGACTTGGGATCCCATATAGATGAGGCGCGGAACCTCAGGGTTATCCAGACCTTCTCTGCGGGGGTTGATCACTTGCCATTCAATAAGATTCCGCCTAACGTGGTAGTGCTGAGCAATGCGGGGGCCTACTCGAAGCCCGTGGCGGAATTCGCATGGAGCTTGGTTCTCACACTAGCCAAGGGCCTCAATAATACAACGCCCGATAGGGTCAAGTATATTACTAGTCCTTACTCAAAACCATACCTAATACATGGAAAAACCCTTCTAGTGCTCGGCACTAGGGGGATAGGCGGGGAAGCGGCTCGCATAGGTAAGGAGGGATTCAATATGGCGGTTATCGGCATTAATAGGAGTGGATCGCCGGCGCCATATATTGATGAAGTGCATACAACCAATGATGCCCCAGCATTGGCGGGTAAGGCTGATGTAATAATAGTGTCGCTCCCATTAACCCGCTTCACGAGAGGCTTAATAAATAGGGCTTTCCTGGAGAACATGAAGGACGAGTCTATACTAGTCAATGTTGGCAGAGGAGAAACAATAGATGAGGAGGACTTGTACCACGTGCTTGAGAGGAGGCCCGGAATTAGATTCGGCACAGATGTTTGGTGGAGCTATGGGGCTGGAGAAAGCGTGATGAAGCCGCGCACCAACTTATTATCGCTACCCAATGTGCTGGGGACTCCCCACATAGCTGGTGGAGCAACCTATAGCGAGGAAGTGAATAGGGAGGTAGTGATGAGCGCCGTGAGGAATCTAGTGAATTACTTGAGGAACGGCAAGGCCCAAAACTTGGTTAATCGTGAGGAATATATTGGATAAAGTTTATTTAGATAAGCGTCGAATCATATATGTGCCTAAGCGATCAAAGAAAGAAGCAAGCAGTGGAAGCAATGCTAGCATAACCTCATTTCTTTTCGGGGATGACGCCGCTCCGAAACATGAGGAGCCCAGTGAAAACAAGATGGATTCGATCGCGAGCGACTTATTATCATTCATAGCTGGGCGTGGAGGGGTCGGTAAGGACGAGTTAATGAGGTGGGGTAAGGAGAGGGGATTAACTCCTGCGCGTCTCCTCCCAATAATAGAGGAATTAACCGAGAAGAGACTCATAATTAAGAAGCTCGACGAGAATGGCAAATTGATTTATAGATCTGCCAAACAATTATACTGATGATTCCTCAGGCCCTAAAGAGCACCCCCATCGGGATCTAAATATTATGTTTAACTGCTGGCCTAGAATTAAGAGGGATTATGATTATTTGCTTATCTCGATTATGTTCAGGCCGTTGTTTCTAGGCATGGATCTTGATGTTGCTATTACTTGGATGTTTTTTCCAGCATCAATAAGTATATCGGTAATCATCTCCAGCCACTCCTCGTTTAGGCCCACATCTATTCCATCAATCATGACGGTGGAGCCGCTGGGCGATATGGCTAATTGAACCAAGAACGGCAGCACCGATTTAATTGCTAGACCAGCATGGTAGAGCGGAGCCCATTTACCCCTCATTAATAGGTAACCCGAGACCCGATTAGGCTCCACGAAGCCCGCCGTCACGTCCTCTATGCCTAACTTACCCAATAAACGCTTAAGCCTATTGGCTGCCTCCCCATACTCCGGCTTGGTTAGCAACATGGATAGGAAGTGAGTGGTGTATTGCCCATCGCCGCCAACGGAGTGGGTTGGCAAATCAACAGTTACTTCAAATGTTCTCTTCCACCAAGCAATCCTATTCTCACCAATGAAGAAGAACCTGTCCCGCAGGGATTGCCGCATTGCGAATAAGGCAGCCTGCGCCCTACCGATCTCCGGCGAGTCCTCGCATGGCACCAATGCATCCTCATGCATTACGTAGGAGGGAGGCGTGCATAGCCTTACTTGCCTTGGCCTAATCATTAATCCAGCTTCATCCCTCTTCTCGAAGAATGTCTCCTCATCATCTAACTTGATGAGTTGGGCCATATAGCCATCAGCGTATCTATACATGTACCTATATTCTATCATTCTAGCCTTGACCCCGCCGGGCTCCAGGAAGCTCTGCACGTAATCATCCACATCAATAATTAGGCCGAGACCCATGATCTTGGATGGATCCATTCCATTAATTACATCATTAAGATCATGTATTATCATGTAATTGCCCTCCGTTATTAACCAATCCTCGCCGCGGCTCTGCATTAGGAACGCCATGGCCTCCAGCAAGCTGCTCTTACCTGATGCCGGGGGACCAATAATCAAGTTAAGGCCGCCCTGAAGCTCCACTTCCTTCTCCGTGATGGCCTTGAAATTGCTCACATATATTCTGCGCATCATTGAATCATCGCCCACACGATCACTAACAATCCATTTATGTTGCCTATGCTGAGGGGCGCCAATGAGACCCCCATATTGGTCACGCTACCCCTCTTCTCTATATCGTTGATCAATGAATCAATTACTTCCCCTATTCTCTCCACTAATTTTGTTGCCTCCATTAGGGGCTGCCTCACGTCCTGAAGCCTCGTCTCAAGCGGTATGAATTTCCTGGCCGTCACTATCATGGCTAATCANCTCCCCTATCCTGCTCCTCAGTTTAAGCATTATCTCCCTCATATCATTAAGCACAGCGTCGAATCCATAAGTTGAGGGAACATTGCTTGAGTCGCCTATCCACCTTGGTATTACATGGATATGCATGTGCTCCTCTAAGCCGGCTCCCGCCACTCTCCCCACATTTATGCCTATATTGAAGTCATCCGGAGCCAATATGCTGCTCTCCGCCGTTATTGCTGCAAGAAGTAATCGAGAGCATTCCTTTAGTTCCTCATCGCTTAAATCCTCCAGGGACGCAACGTGACGATATGGAGCTATCATTATGTGTCCCCTGTTATATGGATACTTATTCATGAGGATGAGGCACTTTCTTCCCCGGAAAACAACTAGATTATCATCGTCATTATTATCCCTAGCATAATCACAAATAAAGCACCCCAACTCGTTCCGCACGGCGCTCTTTATGTAATCATACCTCCACGGCGAGAAAAGGACGTCGAAGCCGCCCCAATCACTCATTACCTTATCCATCTATGCCTCCTCATTAAGCTTAAAAGCATTAACTCCCAAAATGATTAAGTCCCCAGCCTAGAGACCGCGCTCTTGAAGTCCGCAGTGAATGCTTCCCAGGAGTAATGCCTTTTACCCAGTTCATGTATCAGCCATGGATTAAATGATTCCAGGTTCTCAATCACATGAATCACCTCATCAATGAATGATTTAAGATCATTAACTGAATCAACGAATCTAGTTAAGCNCCCTAGCCTATTTACTTGCCTAATATCCGGGAAATGAATCAAGGTGGGCGACACGACTGGGATGCCGGCAGCCATTGCCTCCATTACGGACACCATTATTCCACCATATTTAGTCTCGCTCCGTGCAGGCATTATGAATAGGTCTGACGCATTCACAACCTCCAGGTAATCCTTGTAGGGCAATCTCTGAAATGCCATAACGCCCCTCCCCCTAAGCCACTCAACCAGCCTAGGGGGCGAGCCCATTACCATTAATTCGACGCTAGAGCCGAACCTCCTCCTCAATGCTTCACTGATTATCGGAACATAGTGAATGCCCCTCTCAATGCCTCCACTATACATTGTGATGTAGATCGTGTCCTCCCTCATGTTGTGCCTGTTCCTAATCTCCCGCTTAACCGACTCATTGAGGGGCTTGATCAAGTTAAAGTCGGTAGGCATGGTTCTCACCATGACATGCCTAACTCCAAGCGACTCCAAGTACCGCTTCTCGAACTCGCTTAATGCGAAGAAGAATCCAGGAATCCTCCTTAACCCATTTTCCCGCCTATACCATATCGATCTTCGCACTATATTTCGTCCATGTAGATTAAAGGGAGGCTTTGACGCGTGGTTCTGCAGAATCATTGGAATCCTTCTCCGCATTATCCTTCTCATAACTATCCAGGCCTCGGTTCTCCTGTGATACCCATGCAAGTAGAGTATTGGATTCTCAATGGAATTAACAAGGAAGTCCAGGAAGTCACCATAAGTAAGCGAAGCATTATTTAGCTCCAAATCATATCCAAGCATTTTCCTTATAATTGAGTTTAATCGCCTCACTAAGCTTACTTTACCTATATCCAGCGGCACTCTAATCAGGGGCACGCCATCCACGTTATCCACAATTACTTCATNACAATTACTTAGATTAACGGCAATTGCGTTAAAACCTTGCCTACGTAATCCAGCAGCGGCATAGACATGCCATCCCCTGAATACATCTATATTGGTGTAACAAGGAAGCGAGTCCGCGAAAAAAGCCACATTTATAACGGCACTATGAAGCACAAATATCCCTAACCAAGCCGATATTTAACAATTAGCATGTTACAATTCCATCCCTAGTGGAAAACCTCTTCTTATAATAAGCGATCATTAATTGCTTTGCGGTTCACATAATGCTTAATTATTGCCAATTAATGGGGGAGTAATCATGGAGTGCCTTGAGGAGGCTAATTCATTGATGGAGGAGTTACTGGAGCGATTGGCTAATGGCGTCGATATATCAATTGTTATGGATAGGTTAAGCAGCATTGAGTGTGGAAAGCCATACCTGGATTTATTGAGGGGCGGGGAACCAATTACTAATTCCGTGTTGGCAACGACTCATTATGCTCAGTACCTTAGGATTAAGCCTACGCCTGAATTGATTGATTTGATAAGGAGGGGCCTTAATGAGGAGGACTTAGTTAATTATATTGAGGAGCGGAGGAGCGATGTGGGGATAGCCGTGGACTTGCTTTTCAGGTTAGTAATGGAGAGGATCACCAATGACACTGCATGGAGGCGTGGATTAATTAATAGAGTGAACTTACTGCTGCATCGCTCGACGTGAAATTGTGTTGAGTAGGAGTGGAGCGGGCGACATTTTCAATAACCTTTATAAAGCACTACTGATTAATTGAATTCCCATGAGCGAAGTAGATTGGAGAAGCCGAGTTGGTTCACTGTTGGAGAGAAACNTAAAGGATAACTATAAGCAATACATGGATGAATTCCTCCTAAACCTGGAGAAACTGTACCAGAAGTGGTCTCGAGCCGATAAGGAATTAATGGAGAAGTATGCATATAACATAACTATTCTATCCAGTAACTCGGATAAGCCCAACGTAGTGAGGGCTAAGACCAATGCATTCTATGCATACTTAGTTTATAGGGGGTACATAACCGCTTATAAGGCAATGAGGGAGAAATTAGTGGCCGGAGGCGAAAGCCTATATACTTGGCTCAGGATGTATAGAGCCCTCTCACTGTGATGTGGGTTCCCTTTAATGACGCGTGATTGGAAAGCCAACGGCTGAAACCGCTTATTTAATATGCCCCATAATAATCAGCGACTTGTTGAGTTTACAGTCTTATTGGTTGCGAGACTCCTTAATTGCTCCAGCATTTCATCCATCGGCATGCTAGTCACCGCCAGCGGTATTCTCTCCCTCCTAGCTATCTCTATCCCCAGGTAATCCGGCCTCTCCACGTTGTGGAGAATCATAACGGNTGGGCGGAAATTGGCGAACGCCATCATTGACTTAAGCGCTATTAGCGGTGATCGCCCGTACTTGACGTTGATGAAGATGGCGGCGCGTTGCGTGGTGGTTCCGTATAGCTTGAAGTACTCATGGGATGGAACATCGAGAATGAGCTTTATGCTGTCCACCACAGTGTAGCCGTGGACATCCATGTACTCGGCGGCGGGGGGCACAATTATTGTGCCGCGTATTGTCCTCAGGAATGAGTCGAATGGTATTGGGGCATAGAAGTCCTTCATATCTATCACGGCCATCCAGTACTTCTCCCCAAGCGATAATTGCTGGACAAGTAATTGTATCTTGTAGCCGCCGCGCTCTAATTCTATTCCCAGTATTGCATCCACGAATTTCTTCACGAACCTGGCTCCAGGCGACTTACGGCGGCCGGACTCGTAATCGCTTATGACGCTTGGGGTTGTGTTTAGCCTCACGGCTAGCTCTATTTGGGATAGGGAGAAGTACTCTCGCCACTTCCTCATGGCTTTCCCAGGAGACTCGGCTAGAACTATTTCCCCGGCGATTCGGGCAGCTATGTCATCCACAATGCCCTTNTCTATGTTGTGCACTATCGACTATTGCCTATTAAAAATATAAATATTGCCCCTATTTCAAAAAGACTTAAGTGGAGCCGCTTATTATTTTCCTCATTACGTACGGCAATATGCCGCCGTGGCGGTAATACTCAACCTCTATCTCCGTGTCCAGCCTAGCAATTACCTTGAACTCAGTTACCTTACCGTTGGGGCCCGTCGCCCTAACGGTTAATTCCTTACGCGGCGATATGTTCTCTATTCCAAGTATATCGAAAGTCTCCTTACCGGTTAATCCAAGTGATTTCCAGCTCTCCCCCTCCCTGAACTGAAGCGGGAGAACCCCCATATCCACCAAGTTGCTCCTATGTATGCGCTCGAAGCTCTCAGCTATGACCGCCTTAACCCCCAACAAGTAAGTTGCCTTAGCTGCCCAATCCCTGGAGCTCCCCGTCCCATACTGCTTCCCCGCCAGTATTATTAGGGGAGTACCTTGGCTCTTGTACTTCATGGCAGCATCATACACAGTCATAGCCTCGCCCGTGGGTAAGTAAATCGTCCATCCGCCCTCCTTATCTACGAGGAAATTGCGTAGCCTTATGTTGCTGAATCCGCCCCTAACCATGACCTCATGATTCCCCCTCCTGGNGCCATAAGTGTTGAAGTCCTCCGGCTTCACGCCATTCTCAAGCAAGTACTTGCCGGCTGGGCTGTCCGGCGGTATGACGTTGGCGGGGGATATGTGATCCGTGGTTATCCTGTCCCCCAGCAATAGGAGCACTCGGGCGCCCTTTATGTCGCCTACCTTACCCGGCTCAAGCTCCACATCATCGAAGAACGGCGGCCTACGTATATAGGTGGAGACTGGATCCCACTCATATAATTCCCCGCTGGGCGACCTTAATTGCTCCCATAATTCATCCCCCTTAAACACATTTGAGTACTTCTCCTTAAATAACTCCGGCACTAATGCATTCCGAATTGCTTCCTTTATCTCACTCATGCTTGGCCAAATGTCCTTCATATAGACCGGCTTACCGTTGGGATCAATTCCAATTGGTTCATTATATAGGTCAATATCCATTCTGCCAGCCAAGGCATACACCACGACCAGCATGGGCGAAGCCAGGAAAGCGCCCCTAGCCAATGGATGTATCCTGCCCTCGAAGTTCCTATTGCCGCTGAGCACCGCGGTCGCATATAGATTGCCCTCCTTAACGGCCTTGGCCACGGGCTCCGGTATTGGCCCCGTGTTCCCTATGCAGACCGTGCATCCATAGCCAGTTAAGTGAAAATCAAGCGCCTCAAGGTAGGGCAGGAGCCCGGCATTCTTGAGGTACTCCGTGACGACCATGGAGCCGGGGGCCAGGCTTGTCTTCACGTAGGGCTTCGTTCGTAGACCGCGCTCAACCGCCTTCTTAGCTATTAAGCCGGCGCCAAGCATTACTGTTGGGTTGGATGTATTTGTGCAGCTAGTTATTGCCGCTATTATGAGGGACCCATGGGTTAAGGTGGATGTGGCTCCATTAATTGTGACGGGGACCTCCTTCTTCTCTTTGCTGAACTCCATGATTAGCTCCGTCATGGCTTGCTTAGCCTTCTTCAACGGTATCCTCTCCTCCGGATTCCGCGGCCCGGCTATTGACGGCTCAACCTTATCCAGATTAACCTCAATGACCTCACTGTAATTGGGCTCCTCGTTGCCTGTATGGAACATTCCCTGGATCTTGAGGTACTGCTCGGCTAGCCTAAGCATGGCTTCATCCCTGCCCGTCAGGGCCAGGTACCTCATGGTATCCTCATCAACGGGGAAGTAACCCGTCGTTGCGCCGTACTCCGGCGCCATATTAGCGACCGTGGCTCTATCCCAGGTTGGGAGGTACTTTAGGCCGGGGCCGTAGAACTCAACTATCTTGCCCACTACATTCCTCTTCCTCAAGGTCTCGGTTATTGTCAGCGCCAGATCCGTTGCAGTGACTCCCTCCTGGAGCTCGCCTGTCAATTTAACGCCGACTACCTGGGGGACCTGGATGTAGTGTGGTTGGCCAAGCATCACGGCCTCCGCCTCTATGCCGCCGACTCCCCAGCCGAGAACCCCTATGCCGCTTATCATGGTTGTGTGGGAATCCGTGCCGATCACTGTGTCTGGGTAAGCCACTGGACCGGAGGGGGTGTTGCTTAGGAAGACCACGCGCGCGAGGTACTCCATGTTTACTTGATGAATGATGCCGCGGCCCGGCGGCACTATCCTCATGTTATTAAAGGCGGATTGGGCCCACTTGAGGAAGACGTACCTTTCCCTGTTGCGCTCCATTTCCTTCTCCATATTCATCCTTAGCGCGTATGAGGTGCCGAAGTAATCCACCTGAACGGAGTGATCAATGACTAGCTCAACTGGTACTATGGGGTTAACCCTTTTCGGGTCTGACCCCAGCTTCTTTACTGCGTCCCGCATTGCGGCTAGGTCGGCTACCAGGGGGACCCCGGTGAAGTCCTGAAGAATTACCCGCGCTGGTTTATAGGGTAGCTCCTTCTCGGATCCGCTGGGGCTCCAGTTGGCCACTGCCATAACGTCCTCCTCAGTAACGACTTTGCCATCATAATTCCTAAGCATGTTCTCCAGCAGTATCTTGATGGTTATGGGGAGCTTAGATACCTTGGCCAGCCCCTCCTTCTCAAGCACATTTATGTTCCATATGGTTGGCCTTTGCTGAACATCCATCTTTTGCTTGGTTATTGACGGATCAAACATGATTCATCCAGCGGTAAACCGTTGACCCAATTAAAAACATTTTCCGGGGGAATTACTCCTGCTCGACGCATATAGTTNAAGATGNATNAGCATGANGCCTAAAGCTTATTTACTACTAATGCTTCCCCATATATTTAATGAAGTATACATATATGTTTGATGAGGCGGATCCGGATAACGTGAAATTACTTGGCGGCAAAGCCTCTGGCCTCGTCATGATGACTAGGCTAGGGCTCCCCGTGCCGTATGGAATGGTAATAACGACGGAGGCATGCAAGGAGTATTATAGGGATAATAAGTTGCCCAATGGATTAATGGATGAAGTCAGGGCCGGGATGCATAAGATAGAGGAGAAGATGGGGAGGAGATTCGGCGACCCAAGCAATCCACTCCTCGTCAGCGTCAGGTCTGGGGCGGCCGTATCAATGCCGGGTATGATGGATACGGTGCTTAACCTGGGACTAAATGATTCGACAGTGAATGGCTTGGCCAAGCACTTGAACAGCGAGCACGCTGCCCTGGATGCATATAGGAGATTCCTATCGATGTTCGGGAAAATAGTCCTCGGGATACGGGAGGAGAGGTTTAATGACGCGCTTAATAGGGTTAAGGCCAAGTATGGAGCCAAGGAGGACCCCGAAATACCGGTGGAGGGATTAAGGGAGTTGATAGGCGAGTATAAATCCATCTATGTCCAGGACGTGGGCTACACCGTGGATGATCCATGGAAGCAATTGGAGCTTGCCATTGATGCCGTCTTCAAGTCCTGGACTCCCCGAGAGCCAAGTTCTACAGGGAGGCCAATAAGATAACGCCTGACATAGCTGATTGCACTGCCGTGGCAATAGTATCCATGGTGTTCGGCAACGCCGATTGGAAGTCGGCCACGGGCGTCCTATTCACGAGGAATCCATCCACTGGAGAGAATGAGCTTTATGGAGAGTACTTGCCCTACGCCCAGGGCGAGGACGTGGTTGCCGGGATAAGGACGCCGAGACCCATCTCTAAACTCAAGGAGGACATGCCGGAGGTGTATGAGGAATTATTCAAGTACTCCAAGATGCTTGAGAAGCATAAGAAGGAGGTGCAGGACGTCGAGTTCACCATAGAGAAGGGGAAGCTCTGGTTCCTACAGACCAGGAATGCCAAGATGGGTCCAATAGCCATGGTTAAGACAAGCATGGACATGCATCGGGAGGGGGGTCTCACGGCGGAGGAGGCAATAATGAGGGTGAAGCCGGATCACATCATTCAAATGCTTTATCCCCGCATCGATGAAGCCAAGGCCCCGAAGCCCCTCGCCAAGGGCTTGCCGTCCTCCCCCGGCGCAGTGAGTGGGCGAATAGTGTTTGATCCAGATGCTGCAGTGGAGTGGGCGAGGAAGGGGGAGCATGTTATACTCACTAGGGAGGAAACGAAGCCGGATGACGTGCACGGCTTCTACGCGGCGGTTGGCATACTGACCAGTCGAGGCGGCATGACGAGTCACGCAGCGGTGGTCGCTAGGGCAATTGGGAAGCCGGCGGTGGTTGGGGCCGAGGACATCCATATTGATTATGCCAAGAGGGAGATGAGGGTTGGGGATAAGGCGATGCGCGAAGGGGATTGGATCACCATTGATGGGTTCAGCGGCAACGTTTATCCAGGCAAGGTTGAGACCGTGGAGCCGCGGTTGCCGAAGGAGTTCTATGAGTTCCTTGACTTGGCCGACTCCATCTCCATATATGGGGTTAGGGCCAATGCCGATACTCCCGAGGACGCCTCAATAGCTAGGAAATTCGGCGCCAGGGGCATAGGTCTCCTGAGGACTGAGAGGATGTTCCGGGCCCCGGGGCGGTTAGAGCTATTTAGGCAAATAATACTTGCAGAGAATGAGGAGGAGAGGAAGCAATTACTTGATAGATTGGTGCCCATGCTTAGGCAGGACTTCATGGAGATACTTGGAGTAATGGAGGGCCTACCCGTAACTATTAGGCTCTTTGATCCGCCGCTCCATGAGTTTCTGCCCAATATCGAGGAACTCGTTGCTGAGGTCGAGAGGGCTAGAGCGAAGGGCGTTAGGGATGCTGAGAAGGAGAAGTTACTTGCCAGGGTTAGGGCATTAATGGAGGCTAACCCAATGATGGGGCACAGGGGCGTTAGGCTGGGCATAACTTTCCCCGACATATATAGGGCACAAGTTAAGGCCATATTGGAGGCCGGGGTAGAGTTGAGCAAGCTTGGCAAGGATGTGAGGGTTCAAATAATGATTCCACAGGTAGCGGAGGCGCGGGAGCTGGATTATATTATAGCTAATGTGGTTAAGCCAACGGCTGAGGAGGTGTTTAAGGCAAGTGGGAGAAGCATCGAGTTCAAGGTGGGAACCATGATGGAGACCGTGAGGGCTTGCCTCACCGCTGACGAGATAGCTAGGCGCGTCGATTTCATGAGCTTCGGAACTAATGACTTGACCCAAGCGGTTTTCAGCTTTAGCAGGGATGATGTTGAGAACAAATTCATGAGCAAGTACTTGGAGCTTGGGGTGTTGCCTTATGATCCATTCGTCACGATAGATGCTAACGGCGTTGCTAAGCTAATGAAGATAGCCATTGACTTGGCGAGGGGAGCCAAGAAGGATATCGAGATAGGGATTTGCGGGGAGCATGGAGGTGACCCCAAGTCCATAGAGATCCTCGGATCCACCGTGGGAAGTGGATTAAATTACTTCAGTGCATCCCCCTATAGGGTGCCGGCCGCTAGGTTAACCGCGGCCCAAACATCGCTTAGGGTAACTGGGAGGGCGCCTAAGAAGCATGAGTATTAAGTGAATTAGTTCTCAATTCTTTTCCCCATATCATACAGTAGATTCCTCAGGCTATAGACTAGCCTATACTCGCTGATGCCTAGTTCACCCAGCCTCTGCTTCACGGTGTTCTCCAATATGCCCTTGCTGGCGGCGTGAATCATGAAGTAACAATTATAGTCCCACTTACCGGGCACAGGTATGCGCTTGACGACGTGGGTGGATTCCTCCAGGAGAGCCGCTGCCTCGCATTGAGCATTGGTGGCGTTGAATACCACCATGGAGTTCTCCCGAATGCCCACGGCGTCTGGATCAAACATGGCGTAGAAGTCCCTAATAACTCCCTCCCGCCTTAATTCGTCGAGGAGATCCACAAGCTTATTAACAGGCATTCCGGCCGCGGCGGCCACCTCATCAAAGGGCCTCTCCACTATCTTTATTGACCTAATTGAGTCGAAGAATTGCCGGGGGAGGCCCGTCTCCTCTATTGTTGGCACTGTTTCCGGTATTATCCTGAGCTTAGCCCTCGATACTCCCCTCAATACGTCGAACTTGACGTCTATTTTATACGTTCTTTCAGCGTAGAGTATCACGTGGTCCTCAATGGAGAAATCACTCACTATCCTAGCTACCTTCGCCTCGAGCTCCTGGGGCGTTGGGGCCTTAGTAACGTACCAAATATTGTACCTTGGGTGATCCCTCAAGAAATTGTGGGTGACCGTCTTATCCACATTAATCGCAGCAGCCACCTTATCCACATCCATGGGGGGCACTCGGAGGCCAACTAGGGCAGCTATTTGCTTCTTTGCCTTGTAATTAGTTAAGGCTCCTATTCTCCTTAATTGGCTCCTCTCCTTAGCTCTGCTGAGGGACTCCATAACCCATGACTCGCTCTTGCCCAATCGCTTGCCTAATTCCTGGAATGGCCTATCCACTATTGGAAAATCATATTGGGCCTGCATCACTAGTTCCGCGAAATCATCATCCATGCCTCACAGAGCCCAGTGGGCTATATATAACTGAGCAAGCAGGGGAGCCGAGGATTAATCAGCGGGACAAATTTTAAAAAGGAACCCCTCTAACTAACAATACTTGAAATCATTGTCCCACGCCGGCTCAGGCAATGTTTTTCTAGTTCATATTCAATTCACCGGAGAACCCACGTCTCGGGGTAGTTCACCTGTTTTTATTGATCCATTCGAGAATTACGGCATTATTGGGTAATTCTCATTTTTAATTATTTAGGTAGCATTATTAATGTGAAATATGTTTTTGGTTCAGAATCTCCAAGAAGATTCAGCAGCTGACTTCCTCCCGACTTGAAGAGCGTGGATTCTCTTGGGGCGGTTCATTGATTCATCGTAAAAGTTTTTCTCCTCATAAATCGAGAACTAATTTATACGTATGGGGAAAACCTCGTCCTTTAGGGCGGGGAGGAGGTCAGCTAGGCTCCCTCAAGAAACACACTAGAATGGGAAGTGATCGAGTCTATTATCTAAATGTATTTAAAGACTGGCATAGTGTATTCAATTATGTCTCTCCGCGTGGTTACTTTTGATGTGTATAATACATTGATTAGGTACAGCGATAAGTTGAGGAGCGAGGTAGCCAGCAATATGGCTAAGTACTTCAATAAGTTAGGCTATGAGGTTAATAGCAGCGTTATGCTTGATTTCTATGTGGCGGTTGAGCGGGAAGTCAAGGCGAGTCGCTTCAGCAGCATTGCGCTTTCTCCTCCCGCTGAGAATGTTAGGCGGCTACTAGTTAAGGTGTCGAGGAAGTACGGCATAAGGCCGAGCGATCGATACGTGAGCGATCTTCTCGACATAATTTCCGAGACGGTGGTGAACAGCGTGAACATGATGCCCATAGAGGGGGCCAGCGAGGTTCTCGCCATGTTTAAGGAGGNGGATTGGAGGATTGGGCTCGTGTCCAACGTTGTTTTCTGGCCTGGACGAACATCGAGGGCAGTGTTGAATAGGTTTGGGTTAAGCAAGTACATTGATTATGGGGCGTTCGCCGATGAGGTGGGCTACGTTAAGCCCCATCCATATATGTTCGAGTCCGCGATCGATATGTTGACGGAGGGGAGGGAACCCGATATAGCCATGCATGTGGGGGATAACTTGGCGGAGGACTTCGCCGGCGCATTAATGGCTGGAATAATAGCTGTCCTATACGATGAGGAGTCGCAGTTCATGCGGGGAAGCGGGAGCCCCATTGAGGTAATTAAGTGCCGGGGCTACATAATAAGGAAAACAATGGACTCCACGCTGGTTCCCCACATGCTTGATAAATGCNAGGAAAACCTTATAAAACAAAGGGGGTAATGGGTGGTTAGGGCCGGTAGTCTAGCCTGGAAGGATACCCGCTTGGCATGCGGGAGATCCCGGGTTCAAATCCCGGCCGGTCCATTTAAGCCATTAATCGAATACTATTCATGGGATAATCCGTTACATTCTCATGACAGTGCAGCCAAAATCTGTCATCCTCCCTGCCTAGAAGGGATGGGGCTTGTTATTCTTTTCATCAAAAACTTAAAAATATAATTCAGTTTTTAGATTTAAAAATGATTACAGATTTTTCCTGACCACCAAGACTGGTATAGGTGACCTCGATATGACCTTCAGCGTAACACTGCCTATAAAGAAGTCTTCAACATATCCGTAACCCCTGTGCCCCATCATTATCATATCGAATTTTCCAGCATTAGCTTGCTCAAGTATTATTTTTGCTGGGTCTCCTACAGCTATTTCATAGCTTACCTCATAAGACCCAAACGATGATGTCGTTTTTATCAGCTCTCTCATTTTACTTTCAGCAACCTTCTTCCCACTCTCCATTACATCTTCCGTAACAAAATCGCTTACTTCAGACAGGCTAAGCGGGATCACATGCAGAAGTGTTATGCTGCTAACATTGTTTAGCCTGCCGAGTCCCTCACGTATCCACTCCTCTGTTCCTCTGGAAAAATCAATTGGAACCAATATGTTTAAACCGGTCTTACTCACGACACCTCTGGAACTTAATTCCTGCACTTCAACAACTTCGCTTATTTCCTTTTCTTCGCTCACGACGCCTCTAGCAGGTATTTCTTCTACTTCAAGAATTTCTTCAATTTCTTTCCTAGCACCATAGTAGTCTATTATTTTCTCCCTGAGCTTTAAGAACAATATTATGAATACCACTTGAAAAGCTGGTAGGAGGGAGGGCGGCATGGATGCCAAAAATGAAACTTGAGGGCCGAGGGGTGCGAGCGCCAAGGCGCTGAGCGCTATGGCTGTAGCTTCATTCTTTGGAATGCCGCTGACCTCCTCCCCGCCTTGAGGGCGAGGGTTCCCCGAGGTCTAGAGGGTTACGCCCCTTTCACGGGCGCTACTCTGTTGTGATCCACGATAAAGGAGAGAGGCCTCTTTATTGCTGAGATCACTATGCCGGTGGCCTTCTTCAAGATATTTAAAGCACCATTCAAGTCGCTGTGCAATTTATGACCCTTAGGACAGTTGATTACGCCTCTAGGCCCCCTCTCAACCTCAACACCATGATAAGCACAGTACTTGGACGTATTGTACTCAATGACCTCAAACACCCTCATACCGTATTCTTGGGCCTTCAACTCAATAATGCCCATCAACTCTCGGTAAGACCACAAATTCACGGTGAACTTATTGCCCTTATCCTGAGCAATGTTGAAGGGGTACCCCAAATAGATCGTTGAGACGCCTAGTTCGTGAAGTGTCTTGAGCAAGTGAGAAGCAAAGTTCCTATACAAGTGAAGAAGCCTCCTGCTCAATTTCTTGAAAAGCCTCCTCTTCTCCCTATTCAGCTCATAATACGCCTCGTATTCTTCAATGTTCCTCGCCTTGTCTGACAAGGATTGTGCCTCAGCTATCCTATTTTGTAGGTAGAAGTAATCCTCCTTCGCCCTATCCCCCTTATAAAGAAGCCAAGTGCCATCATCGATCACTACGCTCGCCAAGACGTTGATGCCCAAGTCAATGGAAGCCATTTTGCTCCCCTTCGGTGACTTAACTTGAACACTCTTCCTCTCCCCCCTCACAATATGCTTACTCCTCCTTCCCGTTTTAGTTTTCTCAACACCAACCTCCACGGGGATTGAGGCGTACCAAGCATTTCCAACCTCATCATAGTATATTTCTAGTCTGCCTTGTTTCCCATGCCACCTCAACCTACCCGTGAATCTAATTTCCATGTTGAAGTACTTGAGGATTAGCTTATGATTCAGCTCATCCACTACGTAATTATCTTCCCTCACGACTAGCATTAGCTTCCTCCTTCCAGTCTCCCCATCCTTCCAATACCTCGGCGGTGAAACGCGGTTCATGTGGGGCGGTAGTTTGTTTTCCTTCCTCAGTTTTAGGAGGGAGAAGAATGATGACCACGCCTCATTATTCTTATTAATTACTTGCTGCGCATTGGCGCTGCCCAACTCACCCCTATACTTTTCATAATACTTATCGTATGTTCCCTTTAGGTCCACTCTCCCCTCATGGAAGAATTCCTGTCTCCTCTCATAATTAACCTCATTAAAGAGTTTAGCAGAGATGTCAGCTAGCCTCCTCAGCTTCCTTTCCTGAAACCCATTTGGTAGGAGGCGAACCACGATAGCCCTTCTATTATTGTGTTTAATTTCTTTGATGCCCCCTCCTGATATTGCGGGGGAAATCAGCCCCCGCTCCTCATTCCCAAGAAATTGATCAGGAGAGGACACCAAGAGGAGACGCTTTTTCCAGTATTTAAACCTACCCCGCCCTAAAGGGCGAGGCTTTTCG